>CAZJAW010000094.1:0-8039 GCA_964544035.1 uncultured Rhodobacterales bacterium | reverse complement strand
ACAGCCCGGCATCGATGTCCAAATCATCGACTCCAACCTCGTAGTCGGTGATCACATCGTCATTGATGTTGGCCGCCAGAACAAAGGTATCTGCACCCGCGCTACCGGTCAGCGTGTCGTTGCCGCCGCCTGCTTGAATCCAATCATCGCCGTTGCCACCAACAACAAAGTCATTGCCAAACTGCACCTGATCATTGTCGAACCAGCGGTCATTGCCATTCCCGAGGAAACCGCGATCCGCGCCGTTGCCACCGGCGACAATGTCGTTGCCTTCGCCACCTTCGATGGTGTCATTCTGGTTGCCACCAAACAGCACGTCATTGCCCAAGCGACCCAAAAGCAGATCGTTGCCGTCTTGCCCTTCAAAGCGGTCATTGCCAGCACCGCCGCCAACTGTGTCATCGCCGCCATTGGCCAAAACAGTGTCTGCGCCGTTGATCCCACCTTCGGTGTTGTCTGCAAACAAATCGTTGCCACTGCCCAAGAGCACAAAATCCTGCCCGTTACCGCCAACCACGGTGTCGTCGCCCGCACCGCCACGCAGCGTGTCAGAGCCACCACCACCAAAGAGAGAGTCGCGCCCGTCTCCGCCAACAACGCTGTCAGCATCAAGGCCGCCATCCAGATGGTCTGCCCCAGTTTGTCCCCAAAGCGTGTCCGCGCCTTGACCGCCGATCACGCTGTCATTGCCAGCGCCCGCTGTGATGTTGTTGCCCGCATCATTTCCAGTCACAGTGTCTGCGCCTGTGCCTAAAACGGCATTTTCGATCACCGTGCCGCGCGCAATTCCAAGAATACCGGTAAAGCCTGCCAAATCCGAAAACTGTTCTTCGCGGATGTCCAGCCGGGTATCGCTTGTCAAAAACCCTAACTCGAACGTATCTTCGCCATCGCGGTCATAGACTGTAAAGGCGACCAAATCGCCGCCCAAATTGGCAGAGGTCGCACCCGTGGCGAACCAGTCAAACACCTCGTCTATATAGTTGCCCAGATTGGACCCGGCTCCGTAGGTGGTGTCGCCCGCAGTGGCCGAATTGGCATCGGGCGCACCATAAAGGTTTTGAATGGCTAAAATGTCCGCCATCATCGGCCCAACAGGAGAGGCATAAGACGCATCGATGTTCGTGTTTTCAGTCTGGCTGAAATAGGACATGACCGAAATCTGCCAGCTGTCATTCACAAAGGTATTGTCTAAGCCATAGCTGGCATTGCCATTGTAATCGCCCTGATGACCCAATCCGAGCGCGTGTCCGATTTCGTGCACAAACGTCAGGAAGGAATAGCTGTCAATCGTGGTGCCGCTGTTATGCAACCAGCTTTCCGCGACGTTCAGTTCCACTCCGGTGGAGTTGTCGCCCCTGAATGCGCTGGTCGCCCCGGTGTTTGGTGCATAGGCAAACGCGCCAGCGTCTTCATCGTCAAAGGTGATCATTTCACCGCTGGAAACTTCGACAAATTCAAGATTTGCCACCATTTCCCAGGAGTCCATCGCCCAACGGGCAAGCTGCTTGGCAGCGCTGGTCAACCCATCAAGGTTCACTGTGATCTGGTTTGATGAAGAGGTGTCAAAAGTGATTTCAGTCCCGCCCCAAAAACCTTCCGTCAGGAACAGCGCAAGTTCATCCAAAGAGGCCGCATCACCTGGATTCGGTGGTTTGGGTGCGTCACCTTCGGTCACGTTTAAGGTGTAGGTCCCGATTTCATAGAAGTCGCCCGCACCGCCGTAATCGTAAGTGTCGGCCTCAATGTAATAGGTGCCGGTTGAATCGGCGGTAAAGACCAGCTCGGAAAACAGGGACGAATTGGCATCATCGTTTGAACCCAGAACGGTCGTACCCGTTGCGTCGTAAATGCGCACAAGGGGATCGTACAGCGTCACCCCGTCCATAGTGATGGTATAGGTTTCGCCCTCGGTCAAAGAGATGCGAATCCAGTCCTCATCGCTGCTGGAACCAATTGTGCCGTTAAACGTGTCGCCCGCAGATATGGTATATGTGGTGTTTGTGTTCTCAGCGGCATCTGCCCCTTCTGTGAACGTGCTGAACACCGGGTCTCCGTCCGGGTGGCGGGCAGGATCAAAGTTTCGGGTCAACATACATCGGGTACACATGGCAGCAGTCTTTCTTATTATCGGCGTGCGTCAGCAGCGACGCTTTTTACTTTGGCAGGGCCTTAATCATAGCATCAGTAGCGGCGACCAAATCGTCCATGGCCACACGATGTGCTGCAGGACCAGCCTGTAGCAAAGTAGGACCAACGGGACGGGTCGGGCCGGTGTGTAACGCGCCTTGCGGGCCGGTTTGCCAGCTCAACGCGATTGTCCCGTCCCGCAAGTGCAGACGCACCAGCATATCGCGGGCACCTTGCGGGGCAGGGGCTGTCATGGGGACCCGGCGCAATGTCGCGCGCGGGGCATGGTGTGACAGGGATTGGATCATTTGCAAACACAGGCTTTGTATGTGCGCAGGCGCAACCCCATGTGCCGCGTCTGGGCAAGCGACCCGAATGGCCTGACGCGCAGGACTATTTGCTTGCGTTGCCGGAACACTCAACGTCATCACACTCGCACAAAGGTAAATTGCAAACCGTATTTTTATCATTCTCTTACCATATAGTCACAATCTTGGCGATTCTTAGACAAAAGAAATAATGTATTCGAACACATAAAGAATTTACGGCCCGACGCACACTGCGTCACCCTACATGACTTGGCTTGCCAGCACGAAGACGGGATGACACAAAGCCCCAACGCATTAAGGGGATTCAGATGCATATTTTGCTTGTTGGCGCGGGCCTGTCGGGTGCTGTGATTGGTCGCATATTGGCCGAGGCCGGGCACCAGATCACCATCATCGATGGTCGCGACCATATCGGGGGCAACTGCCACACCGAACGCGACGCCGAAACCGGCGTGATGGTGCATGTCTATGGTCCGCACATCTTTCATACCGATGATGAAGGTGTTTGGGATTACGTCAACAGCTTCACCACCTTCATGCCCTACAAGAACCGGGTCAAAACCACGTCCCAAAATCAGGTGTTTTCGCTGCCCATCAACCTGCACACCATCAACCAGTATTACGGCAAGACCATGCGCCCTGACGAAGCGCGTGATTTCATCCAGAACGACATCGCCGATGCCAGCATCACCGACCCCCAAACCTTCGAAGAACAGGCTCTGCGCTTTGTCGGGCCTGACCTCTACGAGGCGTTCTTTAAGGGCTACACCATCAAACAGTGGGGCGTTCAGCCCAGCGAATTGCCTGCTTCGATCCTGAAACGCCTGCCAGTGCGTTTTAACTATGACGACAACTATTTCTTCCACCGCTTTCAGGGCATGCCGGAAAACGGCTACACCCCGATGATTGCTGCGATCCTGGATCACCCGTCGATCACTGTGAAACTGGAAACCATGTTCGAGACGGCCATGGGCGACGCACATGACCATGTATTTTATTCTGGCCCGCTTGATGGCTATTTCGATTATCAGCTGGGCCGCCTTGGCTATCGCACGCTCGATTTCGAAAAGTTCACCGCTAAGGGTGATTACCAAGGCTGCGCTGTGATGAACTACGGCGAGGTCGAAGTGCCCTATACGCGCATCACCGAGCACAAGCATTTCTCTCCTTGGGAAGAACATGAAGACACTGTGTGCTACCGCGAATTTTCGCGTGCCTGCACGCCCGATGACATTCCCTATTACCCAATCCGTCAGGTGAAGGAAAAAGCGCTGCTGGGCGACTATCTCAAGCTGGCCGAAGGCACGACAGGTGTCACCTTTGTGGGACGCCTTGGCACTTATCGCTATCTCGACATGGATGTGACTATCCGCGAAGCAATGGACACAGCAGAGGCATTTCTGGCGGCACAGGATGCCGGCACAGCGATGCCCGCTTTTGTCAAACCGCCGCTTTAGACCCTGACATAATCCGTTTTACGGCATCGGCATCCATCCAAGGCACTGATACATCCGCGTCATAGATCACCTCGCGCCCTTCCGACATCAGGGCAAGGTATTTTTGGTACTCTTCGGCGTTGTTATAGAACTGCTTGCGCGCCGCCTCGTTCACCGCCTTCTGGTGGAATTGGGCGTTGTATTTGAAGTGCGCAAAAATCAGCTCGGTCGTGCTGGGCTTGATGTCTCCGACATAATGAAACCCCGCCGAAGGGCGCATCCAAGGCTGGTATTTCAACAGCGAATATTTCTGAGACACAAACAAATCAGGTCGAGACCACGGCAGCAACCGATGGCGCAGCGCGCTGGTCACAGTGGCACTGTTGCAATAGGGACCCCGCCCGGTGGTTTCGCGCAAGAATGGCGTGCGGTCTGCAAACCCGGCCTCGGCAAAAGGACCGCCTGAAGTAAAATCAGCCGCACTCAGCGGGCCTTGCGGATACATATCCAACATAAAGATGCGCGCAGCATCCGCGCCCTTAAAGGCCTCACCCGACAACAGATCTTCTAATGATGTCTGCGCCCAGTTCGGATAGACCAGCAATTCGTCCGCATCCACAACCAGCGACCAGCGCCCGACCCGAAGATTGGCAAGCAGCGTCAAATGCCACGCAACGCCATTTTCCGACCTTTTGTACTCTGTATCGGCTGAAAACGTGACCACGTCGGGCTGTTCCAGCAGATAATCCAGCGTGCCATCATCTGAACAATTGTCCGCAATCAAAAAGGCCTTAACCCCCAGCGCGCGGTAATGGGCAAGGTAATGGGGCAGCATGAACATCTCGTTGCGCATACAAGACACCGCGGCCACAGGGGCCGCGTTCAGCGCTTCCAGCTTGGCCTCGGGGCTGATCAGTTCCAACGCATTGCTGTTAAATCCCAGCTTTACCGGCTGAAAGGTCGGCCACAGCTTGCGCGGCCACAAACCTGGTTGATCCTTGCGTGCCATAGCGTCGCCCTGATGGGCGGGCGTGTCCAGATGCACCTGTTTGACGATGCTGGCAGGACCGGGGTGAAAACCGTTTTCCCACAAAGGAACAGGTGTCGCCGTGCTGTGGGTGCGGCGACGGATCGAGACATAGTAGTCTTCATTGAACAACTTGATCTGCTTGCTGCGCAGCAAATCCCCGACCATCTTGTCTTCCGCGAAGCTGGATTTGATCAACCTTTGACCGGCAACTGTCTTGCCCGACTGTACCAGCGCGCGTATTGCACGACGGCTGAGGAAATACCCTGCCCCGCCATCGGCGTATTGCGAAGGTTCGGGGGATTTATCCAACTCTTTACGCCCGCGTTCAGATGTAGATTTGGCAAAATGCCAGACACGGTCCGTCTGCCCGACGGCCCGGCTTAGGGTGCGACCGTAATAGTCGAACTTGCGATGAGTCAGAGTTTTGAACATCTCGTCCACATCGACAAAACAGTCATCGTCGATCTTGAACATGTGGCTGAAGGGAGTGTTCTTTTGAACCCATTCAGCAGCGGCCAGTATCTTTTGGGGCAGGCCTTCAAAATCGTCTGACGTGTCCAGATACACCACGTCGTCCACGCGCTGACCGTCTCCGCCACCCACCATAACGATATAGGGGATGCCGCGATTTTTAAGCTGCGCCAACCAGCCGTCACGCATTGGCTGAATGCAGGTATCAAGATTGGACTGACAAGACACCACAGTCACGATCGTATCGTAAAGCGGCGTAACATGAGACACCCCCGGCCACGTCCGCTGCAAGGCCTTGGGGTTGATAGCTGTCCCACCCGGAAGCGTAAAATTTGGGAACATCCCTAGCGCGGTTTGTGACAGTTCAGACTGCGGCCCACGCGCCAACCGCTCAAGTGCGCTGAAAATAGCTGGCTGGCTGAACAGCCCAGTCTGATTTTCTGTCGGGATGTCACCGCGCACCTCATCGATCCACGACACCACCAGGGTCGCGGCATCGTCGACCCCCAACTGGACAAGGCAGTCCAGCAACGAAATGCCAACACCCAACCCAAAGAAATTGTTGCGTGCCGAACCCAGCACCGCCAAACGATCAAATATCCGTTCAAGCCTATTTTGCCAGTCTGCGACCTGAGCCGCATTGCCCGTTGCTGCCATCTGATCCAGCAAGTCCGTGATGTGCGCAATCACATCCCCCTGCAGACGTACATTTGGACCCTTTGGGATCTCAGTATATTTGTCGCGCATCCCCATGCGTAGATGTCGCGCGACCTGAGGGCTTGGCACCTCAGACTGTCCCGGAAATGCGTAGTGACGCAGCAAGGTGTCGTGTTTGTATCTTGCCGCCAGCAACCGCGTTTCGCTTTGCGCGTCATCGCTGTCAATCAACCCCGCCCCCGACCCAAGCAATTCGCGCCGATAGCGCACGGCTTCGTCCGGATTGAAGGCGCCAAAAAAATCAAACGCCGCCTCAACATCGACCCGTCCAGGGTTTGCCCCGGCGGCCAATGCAGCAATGGTTTCAAAACAGGTCTGCCCATAGACCAACCGTTCCGACAAAATGGAGCCCGAGGATTGGCGGTAGCCTTCCCAGAACCTGCGCGACAGACCAAAAACCCGCATGGCAAAAGCTGTTGCAGTCTCTTCGAAAGCTTCCGGCAGACGCGGCATAAGCCGCATCATGCACAGCGTGGCATCAATCAGCGCCTCACTGCTGGTTTGGGCCCAGTGGTTTTTATGTCGAAGCTCAATCGCCGCGATGAAAGCACGCGCCGTGTCTTCAACACGCTTTTCATGTGCCAGAACCCAGTTTTCAGAGAACATCTTGCATATGGTCCACCCCATCGCAGAAGTGGCCAGCCAACCCCGTGCATCGACGGCCAGCTTCTGGAACGCGCGGTTCAGATCACCGATCCGGTTTTCCATGTAAAGAAATGGCGTGATTACTGAATTGTACCACACACCTTTGCCCACATTGAACCACGTGAGCCCGGCCTTGGCACCAAAATCAAACAAGTCCTCGAATTGATCCACCGCGCAGAATTCATCTGCCAGCAACAGCATGAGTTCCGACAACTGCGGCAGCTCTAGGGGGGTGCCTGACAGAACGTCCCTAAGGATGTCGATATGGCGCGCGCCATCCGTTTTGGTGTTGACGGCGTGCGCAAATCGGGTGCGGACCTTGATCAGCGACTTGGCATCGGGCGTCAGCGCGGGGGGCTGCGTAGCGGCCTGCCCAGACAGAAAGTCCTGCAACCCGAACTGGGCCGCTGCCTCAGCGACACTGCGACGGCAGGCTTCGGACAAGTCGGGCAGAAAGTCACCGTAACGCACATGTTCAAGTGCAAGAATGCCATCAAAGGGGAAGGCGGGATCAATCGGGCTTTGCAACACATCCTCGATGCGCGCGACAGCATCCGCACGGGTCAATGTGACCGGGTCCGCACACTGCAAACCATTGACGCGGATCACCACCTGCACATTGCCTGTTTCAGGGTCAGCCGCTTCCCAGATGCGACCGGGCAAGCTGGCCAATACACCAACGTTCGGGTCTGACAGGCCATGCGCCTGTGCGATCTCGGGGTGGGCGACCGGAATGGTTGTGATCGCTTCCGCCAGACCTGCCACATTCACAGCGATCTCCTGACGCGGTGCGCCCGGATCGACAGCCCATCCTTCCACATCCATAAAGCCCGACATCTGCAACTGGCCTTTGCCTGCGTGCGCGACGTTGCCCGGACCAGCAATCAACAAGCTCGACGCCACAAGGCCGCCACTGAAATTGACAAATTCAATGCTGTCGAGATTTGGAAAATCCCCGTCATAGACACAGATTTCATCCTCGTTCAGCACAACAGAAACGCGGGTGTCATCAAATCGGATCAGTACTGTATTACCCGAGGCGGCAAGACTGACATCATGCATGATTTCATCACGCCAGACGGTGTCCTTGCACAGGTTCACAACCGCCTTGCCCGCGCTTTTGCGCAATGACAAATGAAACAGAATGTCTTCTCGGTTAGGCGCAAAGAAAGACATGTTGGCAAAGTCGTGTTCCGTGAACGCCGCAACAAATCCGAACTCTGCCCCACCTTGCACCTTAAATGCCAGCACAGCCGTCTCCTTGAATAGCTTCAACCGGTA
>CAZJAW010000093.1:0-8046 GCA_964544035.1 uncultured Rhodobacterales bacterium | reverse complement strand
TGGACCGTTTTGTGCATCCCGATGAATTCAAAGCCTACGAAAAAGCGGCATTTGGCAAAGGATTCCTGATGGTATCTTCCACACCGCTGACACGTTCGTCCTACCATGCGGGGGATGATTTCGCCCGGCTGCGCGCGGCCCGACAGGCAAAATTTGCCTAAAAACAGATTGTTTACAAACTAATTGACGCGCCTGTGACGTACGTCACAGGCTAATCCGTGTGTCATGCGTACATGTGCCTCCATTGAAAGTAGCCATTTTGGGGATCACGCATGAAGCTGAGATTGACTATTACCGCCGCGCTGATCGCGCTAGCACCTGCCGTCAGCGCGACGACAATTTACAACACCGGCACTCTGATCTTTGAAACGCAAGAGCGTCAAAGCATTTGGGGTGAAGGCAATGCCATTCGCTATGAGGGCGAAGAGAGGCTTGGGATTGATCTTGAGGGATCAAGCTCTGTCGGTGGATTCGCGGACATTACAACAAACGTTCCGAATCCCGCCCTTGCTGAACACGCGCTTTGTTTACTCAACCCGTTTTCAGACTGTGGAGATCCACCGCCGTTAACAATACCGATTACAGTCGGCAAATCGGGCGCTGAACTAACAGCAACCTCGTCAGGCTTTCTTGGGGCTGAGGTCGGGTATGTGTTGGATGGCGGCTCGGTCGGCGCGTCGCTGGTATACAACGCGCAAGCCTTCATTCCAGACGCGGGTGACGTTGACGTCGGTGAACGGTTCCAAATCAATCCGAACAGTGAGTGGGTTGATGGCACTTTGGACGCACAAAGCCCAACTGCGCAGGCCTCCTTCGGTACATTGGTGGACATCGACTTTGGCATTACCGGCGAGGCGTGTTTGCTGGCGGGCTGCCAAACCTTTGGTGGTAGTATTCTGAACACGGGCGAACAACGGCAAGAGGTTGTGGGCATTGACGCCAATTCCGTCAAGTTCCTCGACGGGTTCATCCCCGGCGTTACCATCGAACAACCCTTGCTGGACCAAGATGCCTCTTTGTCAGTTGGTGCTGCATTGTCGGGGCCGACGGTGACGGTAGAGATCACAAGCACAGATGACGACGGCAACACATCAACAACCAGAATCGACACGAGCCCTTCCGTTGAAGTGACCGTCGATGTGGCCGAGGTCGGCATCCAATTCCCCGAGGCGAACGGCTCTGCGCGTTTGCAAGGGGATGCGATTACGCTGGAGTTGGAATCCGAATTCTTGCAGGCAAGTGCCGATATCGATACCTTGGTGCCAATTATCCCCGTGGGTGGCCTGAACGTAGGCTTTGGTCCGCTGTCTGTCACGCTAGAGGCCTATGATGCGGATGTCGGCCCGCAATTGGATGTGTTCCAAGACTTGCGCCTAGAGAGCTCTTTGTTCGTCGACCTGGAGTTTGACGAATTGGTCGAGGTTGAAGGCACGTTGGTGGATAGTTGGAGCGGACTTTGGGACGAACTACCTGAATTCGCTGTGTTCGAGGCTACGACTTTCACACCTTTGTTCAGTGTTGTGTCAAACCTGATGAACGACACGGGCGTAACCTTGGGATTTGAATTGACGGCAAGTTTGCTGCGCGCAGCGGTGAGTGTGGATATCGGTATTATTAACCTGCTTGATCAATCCATTGGACCGTTGATCTCGAGAACAATTCCCTTTGGTCAGGACCTTGCAACCCTCAGCCTATTTGATCAGAGTTTCGCACTGAATGGATTCAACACCGTGCAGGGGGCGTCGTTTGTGATTGACCCCAATGATCCGGCTGCGGTGGTGCCGCTGCCTGCTGGTGTGGTGTTGTTGATGTCGGGGCTGGGTGGATTGATGGTTATGCGCCGTCGGCGCAGTGTCCCGGGCTAAGCCGCAACACAGTTCTTAGTGAGCTAAGGCCTCGCGTTCTGACTAGGGCGCGAGGCCTTTTATGTATGCCGCGATCGCGTCGCGGTCTTCGGCGCTGAGTTTGGCTGTATTTTGCACGACATCTGCCATTTCGCCGCCCGCGCTGTCGAAATCGGGGGTGAACCCGGTTTCTAGGTAATAGGCGATGTCCTGAGCGCTCCACTCAAGGCCCTGCAGCGCGGGAACCTTGCCTTTGCCATCCGGGCTAGGGGCACCTTGCATCCAACGCGTTTGGTCAAACCCGCCCAAAGCGTTTCGCGGTGTATGGCATTCGGCGCAGTGCCCCAACGCTTCGACCAAATAGCGCCCGCGTTCTAGTTCGGGCGTGTCCGCAGGGCGCACCCAGTCTTTAGGTGCAAATGCGGTCCGCCAAAGCCAGAGACCCCGCCGCACGTTGAAGGGAAAACCGACATCATGCGCTTGGGACGGTGTTGTATCAGCGGGAAGGTCGCGCAAATAGGCGACAAGATCCCAAATGTCTTCCGTATTTGCCAGGGCGTAGGAATGACTTGGGAAGGCGGGATAATAGTATTTTCCATCAGGCGAAACGCCCGTGGTTATGGCATGGAATACGTCGACATCAGACCAACTACCGATGCCGACGTTTTTGTCCGACGATATGTTCGGGGCGAAGAACGTACCGAAATCAGAAACGAATGACTTTCCACCTGCAAGGATGGGGGCGTCGATTGTTTCAGATTTCGGAGCGGTATGGCAAGACGCGCAGCCCGCGGCCGCGAACACAAGGCGCCCCGCATCTACGTCACCGCTTTGCGCGGTTTCCGGCGCAGATGGAGGACTGCTTATGGTCCACCCTGTGCCCAGGGCCAAAAGCCCCAGGCCCAAAAGCCACGTAATTGCCTTGCGCATTGCCCTTTTTTATTCGGGTGCGCGGTAAGGTTTGTGGCACGCGCCGCAGGCAGGGCCAACTTGTCCCACACCGGCTTGCAAGGCTTCGATACCGTCACCTGCTGTCTCTGCCATAGCCGTTGCTGCTTTGCTCAGGTCCTGCGCCTTGGCGATGACATCATCGATTTTTTCCCAGGCTGCGGGCAAAAGACGCGTATTCTTAGCCACCGAGTTATCTGAGCCCGGAGGCCAGTATGTGGCTTGCCGTGTCGATGCCAATTTGGCCAAATCTCCTGCAACGGCCGACGCAATCTCGGCGTTGTACTCAGTTTCGCCTTTGGCCATCGCGCCAAGGACACCCAGGTGGTAGCCGTAAAGTGACATGTGTGCTTTGCGCGCCTTGATGGCACTATCTACGTCTTGTGCATTCGCGGTGGACGCGGCGATAGCCAAGCAAGTTCCTAGTGATAAAAGACGAAACATGGCGATATTTCCCGTTGTGATCAGTGAAGTCCATGTTCGTTGACATGGTGGCTTTACGTTAGCGTAATTCTCAAACGCCGCTAACAACTTTTTGCGATCTAGATGGTTGCTGATCGAAAATTCTGAAATTTGTATTTTTTCAAGGCGGGCAATTGCCAACGCTGGCTCTTAACCGCTCGCCTCTGCAGAGGGACACAAATAGCAAAGGGCATTCAGGGACGGGTTCGGCTCAGACGTTTTCAGTAAACCTGACCTTGCCAATAAATGGCAGATTGCGGTTGCGCTGCGCAAAGTCGATCCCGTAACCGACGACAAATTCGTCAGGAATTTCAAAACCTATCCAATCCGCTTGAATGTCGACTTCGCGGCGTGTGGGTTTGTCCAGAAGGGCAATGGTCTTCATTCGCGCTGGGTTCCGCTGGCTCAGCAGCCCTTGTACGTGATGCATTGTGTGTCCGGTGTCCACAATGTCTTCGACAACAAGCACGTCTCGCCCTTCAATAGGCGCGCGTAAGTCTTTGAGAATACGCACTTCCCGGCTTGAACGCATGGAGTCGCCGTAAGATGAAGCCTCAAGAAAATCCACTTCGATGGGTAAGTCCAATTCGCGCACCAGATCCGCGATGAACACAAAAGACCCGCGCAGTAACCCAACAACAACCAGCTTATTCGTGCCCGAAAACTCGTCCTGAATCTCAAGACACAATTCCTCGATCCGGGCGGCGATGGTCTTGGCCGAAATCATCTGGTCTATGACATATGGCCGCTCTGACATGAAGTTTCCTTGCAAGTTACCGCGAGACAGGACACATGCCCTGAAACGATCAGACAAGACTTAGACTTAAGACCCAGATAATGCCAACGCATTCCGAAACCCGGCTTTTGCCTTATACGACGCAGCAAATGTACGACCTTGTGGCCGACGTGGGTTCATACCCGCAATTTTTGCCCTGGTGTGCGGCGGCGCGCGTGCGCAGTTCTTTCCCGCAAGGCGACGGTGAAGTGATGGAGGCCGATCTGGTGATCAGCTTCAAAGTCTTCCGTGAACGCTTTACCAGCCGGGTTGTGCTGTGGCCCGAGCAGCAAAAGATCGACAGCGAATATATTGACGGCCCTTTTCGGTATATGAAATCGAACTGGGCGTTTGCGCCAACCGAGGCAGGCTGTGAAGTAACCTTCTTTGTCGATTTCGAATTCAAGAATGCCATCCTGCAGGGCATTATCGGGGTCGTTTTTAACGAGGCGATGCAGCGCATCGTGCGTGCCTTTGAGCGCCGCGCGGCTGAGCTTTACGGCTAAGCTTTGACTTTCCCATCGGCCGCGGCATAGTCGAACGGCGTTTGGGGGATTTGGAACATGTCGATAACGGATACGCTGATCGACTTTGTTCAGATTGCGCCACCAAAGTCCGCGCAAGACATCGCGCGCCTATGCGCACTGGATTGGGCCGCCTGCGGAATAGCGGGCAACACGGGCGAATGGCACGATTTTACGACGCTGCAAGACGGCGGTCCTTGCGCGGTCATTGGCGGCGGCGCGGCATCTGTCGCTGGCGCTGCGCTGATCAATGGCGCCCTCAGTCACGCGCTGGACTATGACGACACGCATTTCGCCCATGTGGGACATACGACGACCGTCATGATGCCTGCTGCTTTGGCTGTCGGGCAGATGATCGGCGCGGCGCTGGATGACATTATCGACGCGTCTTTGATTGGGGCCGAGGCGGCCGTGGCAGTTGGGCTTTGGCTTGGGGCAGAACACTATGCTGCCGGGTTCCACCAGACGGCAACGGCGGGCACGTTCGGTGCGACGCTGGCCGCCTGCCGGCTGTTGCACTTGAATTCGGATCAAACCCGCCATGCTCTGGGTTTGGCCACGACGATGGCATCTGGGCTTAAGTGCCAGTTTGGCACCATGGGCAAACCTTTGAATGCCGGTCTTGCCGCGCGTGCCGGGGTTGAGGCGGCGCTGTGGGCGCAAGCGGGTGTCACGTCGGCCCGTGAAGGCCTGACAGACGCGCAAGGCTTTGGGCCGTCCCATCATGGGGCAGGGCGCGCAGTACCCTTGCCGCCTGCAGGCCAGTGGCGGATCGAAACCGTCAGTCACAAGTTCCACGCCTGCTGCCACGGGCTTCACGCGACGCTTGAGGCCCTTGGCGAGGTGCCTGACTTGCAATCGGCCCCCGAGGTCAAGATCGCCACCAATCCGCGCTGGCTCAAGGTCTGTAACAACGCCGCCCCGGAAACGGGGCTGACTGCCAAGTTCAGCTATTCCCATGTGGTGGCGATGGCCGCGCATGGCGTCGACACCAGCGATATCGCTCAGTTCAGTGACGCGGTCGCCTGCCGATCCGATCTTGCGGCATGGCGCAAACGGGTCGCAGTTGCGGGCGATGCGAACCTAAGTGACATGCAGGTCCGGGTCAGTGCGAACGGCGCCGAGGTTTTCCACGACCTTGCCGCCACACTGCCTTTGCCCGTGCGATCCGACAAAGTCATGCAAAAAGCCCGGGCGCTGGTTGGCGCCCGGGCTGATGATCTGCAAGGCGCGATCAAGGCGAACGATTTGTCCGCCTTTGTCGCTGCGTTGCGTTAGCTTGTGATGTCGTAGGCACGTTCGCCGTGGGCCGACAGATCAAGCCCGGTGGTTTCATCTTCTTCGCTGACGCGCAGGCCAAAGATCGCCCTGACCACGAGGATGATCACAACCGTTGTCACCAGCGTCCAGATGCCAACCACGACCAAACCGCCCAATTGCGCAGTCCAGCTTGCGTGCCCAAAGACCGCCAGCATGACGATACCGAACATGCCGCCGATTTCGTGAACGGCAAAGACATCAAGCGTATCATCGATCCGCATCATGCCTTTGATGACGCCGCACAGAACCTGACAGAGGACACCGGCGATTGCACCTATGATCAGCGCTTCGACTGGACCGACGGAACCTGACGCAGGCGTGATCGAAGCCAGACCTGCGATTGTCCCTGTGACCATGCCGACCATGGATGCTTTGCCATAGCGGATACGTTCCCACAATGCCCAGGTCAGCGACGCCGTTGCCGCCGAAATATGTGTGACCGTCAATGCCATCGCTGCGGTACCGTCGGCTGCCAATTGCGAACCGCCGTTAAAGCCGAACCAGCCGACCCACAGCAATGCTGCACCAATCATCACCATGCCCGGGTTGTGCGGTGGCTTTGACTTGTCTTTCCGCTCGCCCAGCATGAAGGCCAGCACCAAAGCAGCAATACCTGCCGTCTGGTGCACCACGATGCCGCCTGCAAAGTCGTTTACGCCGTCTGCAAACAGCGACCATTCTTCGCCCGCCAGCAAACCGCCGCCCCAAATCCAATGCGCGACCGGCGCATAACAGATCAGCATCCAAAGACCGGAAAATGCCATGACGAAGCCATAGGAAATCCGTTCGACATAGGCACCGACGATCAGCGCGGGTGTGATGATCGCGAAAGTCATCTGGAAGGCAAAGAACAGAACTTCCGGGATCGACCCAGAAACCGTTTCCGCGTCCACCCCGTTCAGGAAGGCTTTGCCAAGCCCGCCCCAATAGGCGTTGCCATCACCGAATGCGATGGAATAACCCGCGACAAGCCAAAGGACGCTCATCAAACAGGCAATTGAAAAACAATGCATCAAGACGCTCAGCACGTTCCGCGAGCGGACCAATCCTCCGTAGAAAAGTGCCAATCCCGGCAGTGTCATAAGCAAGACCAGTGCAGTCGCTACAATGATCCAGGCTGTATCAGCTCCGTTCATAATCTGTCCCTTCCGACTCTTTTTTGCGTTGCGCGCTGGTTTAAAGCGGTGTTTTGCGAAAAAAAGAGGCAGACGGCAGAAATCACGCCCAAGGAATGCGCATTTTTCGGTTGATTAAAAAATAGGCAAATAATGATAGTGTGTGACGCTTTTTTAATCAGGTGGCGAATTTTGCCTTAAGAGGCTTGTAGCGCCAGCCACAAAAGCGAAAGCGCATGATCCCGCGCGGCCAGACGTACCTTGGCACGGCCTATTGCGCCGAATTCGACGGTCTCGCTGCGGACCTCGCCTGATGCGCACAGCCCAAAGCAAACGCGACCTTCCGGCTTGAAGTCCGAACCGCCAGGTCCGGCAATGCCGGTGATTGAAACGGCGATGTTTGCAGCCGAATGTGCAACCGCGCCCGCGGCCATTTCGCGCGCGGTTTCTTCTGACACTGCGCCGGTGGCCTCAAGCGTTGCGGCGCTGACGCTCAACATCTGCATCTTGGCGGCATTGGAATAAGTCACAAACCCACGGTCGAGCATTGCGGAAGATCCGGGCACATCGGTAATCGCCGCTGCAACCATGCCGCCAGTACAGCTTTCCGCCGTAGCGATAACTGCGCACTTTTCTGACGCCAAAGCAACAAGTTCCGCGACGTTTTTCATCTTACAATCATGCCGTGCGCCAAGGCGGCAAGGATAAGAACGCCCAAAGCGGCCATCACGCCCGCAATCACATCATCCAGCATCACGCCAAGCGCATCACCGCGCCGATCAGCCCAGCCCACGGGCCCCGGTTTCCAGATGTCGAATAAACGGAACAGCACAAAACCCGCAATCCAGCCTGGCCAAAGCGCCGTTATCTCAAGGCCCATGCTCCAGGCCGAAAAGCTAAGTGGCATCACAGCAAGCCATTGTCCGACGACCTCATCCACCACGATTTCGGACGGGTCGTGATCATCGCTGCCGCGGGTCATTTGCACCGTGGCCCACCAACCGGCGGCAAAGGCAATCAGCGTGGCGACAAGCAACAGCGGAAAGCCACCATAGACA
>CAZJAW010000092.1:0-8063 GCA_964544035.1 uncultured Rhodobacterales bacterium | reverse complement strand
GCTTTGACAACGCCACATCATGCAGCTCTGAGAACGCGGTGGTGGTCGTGGATGCGGTCTATGACGCCTTCATCGCAGCCATGGGGCGGGCCAAGGGCGCATTGGTCCAAGACGAAACCGCCTTGGTCGCCAAGCTTTGGCCCGACGGGCATCTCAATCGATCCGTCATTGCCCAAGACGCCGACAAAATGATCGCAGCGCTGGACCTCGACGTGCCCACAGGCACCGAATTCATTGCTGTGCCCACGACCGGCATCGGCGACGCGCACCCGCTTTCCAGCGAAAAACTCAGCCGGGTGTTGGCGCTCTATCGCGCGTCCGATTTTGACCACGCCGTCGAAGTCACCCGCGCCATTCAACTTCATCAAGGGGCAGGGCACTCGGTCGGTCTGCATTCAACCATCGACGACCGCGCCCATACGCTGGCGACCGGAATCCCAACCAGCCGCGTGATCCTCAATCAGGCGCATACCTTTGCCACAGGTGGATCGTTTACCAACGGCATGCCATTTTCCCTGTCCATGGGCTGTGGCACATGGGGCGGCAACACGGTCAATGACAACGTCAATTACCGCCACTTCCTGCAATCCACCAAAATCATCCGCGAAATCCCGGCCCGCGAACCAGCCCTCGATGATATTTTCGCGGATTACTGGAGCGTTGCGGGCCAATGAAATTCGACCCCATTCTTCCTCCAGCCGGCTCTGTCCGTGACTGGCTTGATGCGCGCGCCGAAACCGGTGGCCCGGCCTTTGTGTTCCCCGAAACCAACGAGAGCCTAAGCTGGCAAGACCTGCGCGCCCACGCCGCCCACGTGGCGGGTGATCTGACCGCGCAAGGCATTGCCAAAGGCGAAAGCGTCGCGGTGATGCACCCGAACGGGCTTGAGGGCATCAAAGCGCTGTTTGCCGTGCTCTACGGTGGCTTCCGCGCCACCATGCTCAACCTCGCGGCGGGCCCGGATGCGTTGGCTTATGCGATGGATCATTCCGATGCGCGCGTGGCTTTTGTCCATGACAGCCAACTTGACGCCTTTGATCAGGTCCGCCCAGAGCGCTTAACGCTCTATGCCCCCGGCGACACGCAGGCCCCTTTGCACAGCGTCACCGCCTCAGACGAGGCACTTTTGATGTACACCTCAGGCACCACGGGCCGCCCAAAGGGGGTCGTGCACACACAATCAAGCCTGCTGGCCGGCGGCTGGACGGTCAGCGTTGCGCATAAACTGACCCCCCAAGATCGCGGCATGGGCGTCTTGCCGTTTTACCATATCAACGGGCTCTGCGTGTCGGTCATGGGGTCTCTCGTCTCTGGCGGCTCTCTGGCCATGGTGTCGCGCTTTTCGGCCAGTCGCTTTTGGGATCAGGCCGAAACAGGCGGCATCACCTGGTTTTCCGTCGTGCCCACAATCATCAGCCACCTGCTGCATGGCGCATCCGAACCCAGCCCACAGCTAAAGTCGCAGCTGCGCTTTGCCCGCTCGGCGTCCTCGGCCCTTGCCGTCGAAACTCAACGCGCCTTTCAGGACCGGTTTGGACTGGCCATCGTGGAATCGCTTGGCCTGACCGAAACCGCCGCGCAATGCCTGGTGAACCCACTGGACCCGGCCCTGCACAAAATCGGCTCGGCTGGCAAAGCCATCAGCAACGCCGCACGCATCGCAGACGACACCGGCACCGAATGCCCCCGCGGCACCGAAGGCGAAATCCAGATCAGCGGTCCCAATGTGATGAAGGAATATCTCAAGAACCCAGAGGCCACCGCCGACAGCTTTCATGGCGACTGGCTGCGCACTGGCGATCTGGGTCGTATGGACGACGACGGCTATGTCTTTGTCACGGGACGTCTGAAAGAACTGATTATCAAAGGCGGCGAGAACATCGCGCCTCGTGAAATCGACGAAGCGCTCTATGAACACCCCGAAGTGGTCGAAGCCGCCGCCTTTGCGCGACCAAACCCGCAATACGGCGAACGCGTCGAAGCCGCCGTGCGCTTAAGCGAGACATCAACCGCCACCCCGGAAGAACTGCGCGCCCTGTGTGAAACCCGCGTCGGCGCGTTCAAAGCCCCCGATGTCGTGCATATCTTAGATGAATTGCCCAAAGGCCCGTCCGGCAAAATCCAACGGCTTTATCTGAACGCCTTGCTGCACGGCAGTTAACTCAGGCCGTTCGCGATCAGCCGCAATCCCATCAGCAAAAACATCGTCAACACCGCTTTGCGAAACAGCTCTTGGCTGACATGACTGCGCAGCAATTCCCCGATGCGGAACCCGACCAGCACCACACAAAGCGCCATAGCCGATTTTAACAACACCGGCCCTGTCAAAATACCGGCCACCACTTGCCCTGCGCCCAACGGCAGAACACCGGCAAGAAACAAAAACCCTGTTGCGCCGATGAACCTCTCCTTGGGCACATCACGCGCGACCAGATACATCGCCACTGTCGGCGACCAGATCGAACTGATCCCCCCTAAGACGCCCGACACCGCTCCAAACCCCAGATGCCAGCCACGGCCCGGCCCAATCCGCAGTTTGATCCCCAAAAGAATGTTGAGTGAAAACAGAACCATAGCGACGCCAATCGCAACCGTCAGCAAGGCGGTCGGATAGTCGGTTATGAACATAGACGTCACAAAGATGCAGACCATGATGGCCAGCGCAAACAGCCAATATTCACGAACAATCGCCATTTTTTCCGGCGCACGTGTGAACTGCAACGCATTGGTGGCAAAGATCGACAGCCACAAGAGCGGAATCGCTTCTGTCGGAGGCATCATTAGGGTCAGGAACGCCATCGACGCCGCAGGCAACCCGATACCAAGAAAGCCTTTCACGATGGCCGCAAACAGGAAGATGATCACCAGCAACGCGACCCGACCGGCATCGAAATTTTGAACCATGTCAGCAATCGCGGCACTCATCCGTCCAACACCCGATCCAAGATAACCGCGAGGTTGAGAGCCTTGCGCTGGGCGACATCACTGATCTGACACCGGCAGGAAAACCCATCCGCGACAATCACCGCATCATCCGGCGCAGCCCGCACCGCCGGTGCCAAAGACAGCTCTGCCATTTGGCGCGAAACGTCTTGTGTTTCAGGTTGATACCCAAACGCCCCAGCCATGCCGCAACAAGAGCTTTCGATCATGCGCGCGTCAGCCCCTTCAATGGCATTCACCGCATCCACGGTTGCCTGCGCAACACCCATCGCCTTTTGATGGCAATGCCCATGCACCAGAACTTGGGTGCCCGGCTTTGCCACCGCTTTGATTGGGTTCTGCACGATATATTCCGCAAAGGTGAGGACCTGCGCCCCCATATCGTCCGTCCAATCCGGGATGAGGTTCACCACCTCATCGCGAAACATCAGCGTGCAAGACGGTTCCAACCCGACAATGGTCTTCCCCGCATCCAAGGCCGTTCGAAAGGCATCCGTGGTGCGGCGCATCTCGGCTTTGGCGCGATCGACCATGCCCGATGCCAGATACGTCCGCCCACAACACAGCGCACGCCCAGTGACAGACATCACCCCAACACGTTGCCCCGATCGTTCAATCACTCGCTGCGCAGCGGCCAGCGTTTCAGGATCGAAATGCCGGTTAAATGTGTCCGCAAACAGCAAAACATCCCCATCCGGTGATCCGCTGAAAGGCGTTTGAAACTTTGGAAGCCTGCGCGAACCGCCAAGACCCACCAAATGCGCGTGTTTCAAAGAGGCATTTGCAATCGGCGCTATTTTCGCGGCCCACGGGGCCAAACGCGGCAAAGCTGCAATCATCCGATCACGAAGCGTGACCCCATGCGCCGCCGCACGCGCAGCCTGCACTTCGGTTTTCATCTTCGCCATATCAATGGACATCGGACATTCGCTTTTGCAGGCCTTGCAGCCCACACACAGTTGCATCGCATCCGCCATCTCGTCCGACGTAAACGCATCCTCGTTCAGCTGACCGCTCAGCGCCAACCGCAAGACATTTGCGCGCCCACGTGTCAGATCCTTTTCCAACCCGGTCACCCGGAAAGACGGACACATAACGCCGCCCGTCGCTTTGCGGCAGGCCCCGTTGTTGTTGCACATCTCTGCCGCACCGCTCAGCCCACCGGGCCAATCCGACCAATCAAACACAGTGTCCGGGCTGCGCTGGGCATAGCCTTCAGGCCAACGCATCAAACTGCGATCATCCATTTTGGGCGCACGCACGATCTTGCCGGGGTTTAACGTCGCTGCGGGGTCAAACTTGTCTTTGATCTGTTCAAAAATCTGCACCATGCGCGGCCCGTACATCCGTTCATGAAACTCTGAACGCACGATCCCATCGCCATGTTCGCCCGAATGCGACCCCTTGAAGGTTGCGACAAGATCAAACGCCTCTTCGGCAATGGCCCGCATCTGGCGCAACCCCAAATCCTGCCGCAGGTTCAGGACCGGGCGCACATGCAACAACCCGACTGACGCATGCGCGTACCATGTCCCGTCTGTGCCGTGTTTGCGAAACACATCCGTCAGACGGCTGGTAAAGTCCGCAAGATGCTCAAGCGGAACGGCGCAATCTTCGACAAAGGACACCGGTTTGCCCTCGCTGCGCATCGACATCATGATATTCAAACCTTGGGTGCGCACCCCCCAGATGCGCGCCTGAAACGCAGGGTCTTCGGCTTCAATTACGCCGCCATCCTGTTTGCCGGGATCATCCCAGCGAAACCCCAATTCAGCCATCAAATCACCCAAGGCAGTTAGTCGGCGACGATTTTCGTCCGGGGTTTCTGCAAACTCCACCAGCAACAAAGCTTCGGGATCGCCGCGCACGAAACTGTCCACGATGGGGCGAAACTGCGGGATGTCCCGACCCAGCCGGATCATGTTGTGATCAACCAGCTCGACCGCGACAGGGCCCAGTTTGACGATGTGTTGGGCGGCATCCATCGCCGCGTGAAAGCTGGGGAAATGGCACACGCCCAGCGTCTTGGTCGCAAGCTTCGGTGACAGTTTTAGATCCAGCGATTTGGTGATCGCCAACGTCCCTTCCGAGCCGACCAAAAGCTGCGCCATATCCGGGGTATCCCCCAAAAGCGCGTCGATATTATACCCGCCCACGCGGCGCTGCACTGCAGGAAAACGTTCTTGGATAAGCGCCTGTTCCCGTGCCGCAAGCGCCATCAACTCCGCGTCAAGCGTATGGTCCGAGGAGGCCGCCTCAAAACGCCGCTGCGTGCCGCTGGCGAGCATAGCCTCCAGCCCCAGAACATTGTCCTGCATCTTGCCATATCGGATCGACCGCGACCCGCACGAGTTATTGGCCGCCATCCCCCCCAAGGTGGCACGCGACGCAGTGGACACATCAACCGGATACCACCACCCATCACTGGCCAGTTGGCGGTTCAGAT
Source organism: uncultured Rhodobacterales bacterium (assembly GCA_964544035.1). Classification (GTDB taxonomy): domain Bacteria; phylum Pseudomonadota; class Alphaproteobacteria; order Rhodobacterales; family Rhodobacteraceae; genus Tateyamaria. The sequence continues at coordinate 2,674 of CAZJAW010000092.1, read as the reverse complement.
CGTCCAGAACCAAACCGGGTTGCACCGTAACGCGGCCCGCTTCGGCGTCATACTCCAGCACTTTGTTCAGATACCTCGTGAAATCGACAACCAGCGCGTCATTGACTGTCTGGCCCGATTGCGACGTCCCACCCCCGCGCGGCAACACTGCAATGCCCTCGGATTTGGCAAAATCCAGCGCGGCTTCGACATCGTCCCACGTCTTGGGAACAAGCACCGCACGGGGCATGATCTGATAAATCGACGCATCCGTGGCATAGCGCCCACGATCGAAATCCGTATCAAGAACATGACCTTCGACTCGTGCCTGCAATGTGCGGTAGTCTATCATAATACTTGACCTTCCCCCCAGCTACCCTCACCGTCTCGTCCGATAGGCGCAACTTCTAAAGGCACTGAACATGCGATCTGGACGCCATTTCTTACAAATCCCTGGTCCAACTAACACACCTGACCGTATCCAACGCGCAATGCACCGTGCCGTGATCGACCATCGTGGCCCTGAATTTGCCAAGTTAGGGCAAAGCGTGTTGCAGGATTTGAAAACTGTTTTCAAAACCAAAAACCGAGTTGTGATCTACCCTGCGTCCGGCACGGGTGCTTGGGAAGCTGCTTTGGTCAATGTGCTTTCACCCGGTGATCAAGTCCTGATGTATGAAACCGGCCAATTCGCCACCTTGTGGAAAAACATGGCCACGAAACTGGGGTTTGACCCGGTCTTTATGCAGGGCGATTGGCGCTCTGGCGCGAATGCAGAAGCCATCGGCGCGCAACTCGCGGCTGATAAGGCGCATAAACTCAAAGCGGTGTGTGTCGTGCACAATGACACCGCAACCGGTGTAACATCCGACATAGCCGCTGTACGCGCCGCCATAGATGCCGCAAATCACCCCGCGCTCTTGATGGTCGATACGATTTCGTCGCTTGGTTCGATTGATTTTCAAACCGATGCATGGGGCGTCGACGTCGTGGTGGCTGGCTCGCAAAAAGGGCTGATGCTGCCCCCCGGACTGTCGTTCAATGCGATTTCGGACAAGGCATGGGACGCCTGCCAAACGGGTGGGGATCGCCGATCTTATTGGGATTGGCGCGACATGGTTGGTCCAAATGATCAGGGCTTTTTTCCCTACACCCCCGCCACGACCCTGCTTTATGGCCTACGCGAGGCGTTGGATATGCTCGCCGAAGAAGGGCTAGAGACCGTTTTCGCCCGCCACGCGCGCCATGCCCATGCGACCCAGATGGCAATCGAGGCTTGGGGCCTTGAAATTTTGGCCACCAATGAACGCGAACGGTCAAACAGTCTGACGGCTGTTCTTATGCCTGATGGCAAAGGTGCGGATGCACTGCGCGGTGCGGTCTTGGATGGCTTTGATATGTCTCTTGGAACTGGATTGAACAAGGTGGCCGATCGCGTTTTTCGTATTGGGCATTTAGGGGATTTCAACGATCTTATGCTGATGGGCACCTTGTGCGGTGTCGAGATGGGTCTGATACGTGCGAAGATCGCACATCACAAAGGCGGCGCACAGGCTGCAATGACCTATCTTGCTGAGCATGTTACTTGACCTAAGCCTCTTTCAAATTGCTGCGATCTTTGCGACCTACCTTTTTGCAGCGGTTGCAAAAGGAGTGACGGGACTTGGATTTTCGACAACCTGTCTTCCGATCTTGGTGTTGTTGTTTGGCCTAAAAGATGCACTTCCTTTGGTGATCATCCCGTCGATTTGTTCGAACTTGGTTGTGATGAAACAGGCCGGACGTTTTGCCGAAGCCATCCGAAGGTTTTGGCCAATGTTAATTGCCTTATTCCCGGGGCTGTTCATCGGTCTTTGGATGCTATCGCGCGTTGATGGCGTACAGGCCGGAGCAGTCTTGGGGGTCATGTTGCTGCTTTGGTGCGCATTTTCTTACGCTAAGCCCAACTTGCGTTTGGCGGCAGGCTGGGAACGCCCTTTGGCACCGATCTCGGGGTTCGTCACTGGTGTGATAAATGGGGTGACAGGCTCGCAAGTGCTGCCCTCCGTCCCGTTTTTAATGATGCTCCATTTGGATCGGCCTTTGTTCGTCCAAGCCGCCAATTGCTCTTTCACGCTGTCTAGCTTTCTTATGGCGCTTGGCCTGGGGCAGCTTGGTCTGTTTTCGCAAGGAGACCTGTTGATCTCGACCATTGGCACCGGCCTTGTCTTTTTGGGCGTGAGCATAGGTGGCGCAATTCGCCTGCGCTTATCTGAGGATTGGTTCAGAAAGAGCATCCTTGCCATGCTGACGGTGATGGGCCTCAGCCTAATTGCGTCCTCATTGCTTTGAAATTTGGCCAACGCAGACAGATAGTGTCATGACAGCCCCTTTCGCGGCGCGACTATTTTCCGATTCTTTGCAGTTTTGCGGCATTGTTTTTCTTTCACCCGCCCCATAACGATAAAGTTGCTCGGTGCGGTCATGGAATGTTTCTCTTTCTTAAGGGAGTAAATGTACGACAAATCTGTCTCGCTAAGTGGTTCGAGAAGTCCACAGTTTTCACAACAGCGCTTTACGGGCAGAAGCGCTTGAAAAAGCTAAATATTTATTCATCGAACCGCTTGGTGCATCACTTGCTGCGGCTCACACACCCGAAGCCCAGAAAATGCGTTTGAGGCGGCATGGGGCGGCTTTTTCAACACCTTTACCAGAG
>CAZJAW010000091.1:0-8081 GCA_964544035.1 uncultured Rhodobacterales bacterium | reverse complement strand
GCTTGTCTGCTGGTATCCCCACACCAGCATCCTTGACCCGCAAGCAGACATAATCGCCCACAGGCACGCTGACACGGTCCCGTTCCAAGGGCTCGTTAAGGGTAATGCACTCCGTTTCGATCTGAATTTCACCGCCATCAGGCATCGCATCACGCGCGTTGACGACAAGGTTCATCAGAACCTGTTCCAACTGGCGCTTGTCTGCACGGATTGGTTTGAGGATGGGATCATGGGATAAATTTAGGCGCACTTTTTCGCCGACAAGCCTGTTCAACAGATGTGTCAGGTCTGCCATCGTATCGCGCAGATCCAGTTCTTCCGGCCGCAAAGTCTGTTTGCGCGAAAAGGCAAGCAATTGCCCTACCAATGCCGCTGCACGGTTCGCATTCTGATTGATTTGCACCAAATCGCTGTAGTCAGGGTCACCTTGATCATGACGCAGCAACAGCAGGTCGCAATGGCCAGAAATCGCTGTCAGTAAGTTGTTGAAATCATGCGCAACACCTCCGGCCAACTGCCCTATCGCTTGCATTTTCTGACTTTGTACAAACTGTGCTTCAAGTGTCTTCAACTCAGTTGCATCCGCCAGAACGGCCACGATTGAGGTTTCGTCCTGATCGCTCATCCTATTGAGAACCACCTGAACAAACATCTCTTTATCAGTCCGTTTAAGGCGAAGAAACTCGGATTGCTGCACTGCACGCCCAGATATGGTTTCGTCCAGCCAATCGGCGATTGGACGCCCTAGCCCTTCCATCAAAGTGGAAATGTGAATGCCCTTGACCAATCCCGGCCCAACCAAATCCGCCGCTTTTCGGTTGAAGCTGCGAACGTCGCCGAGCGGAGAAAACCGTACCAACGGCACAGGAAGGTCCTGAAACGAAGACCACGTCGCAGTCGAGGGTCCGATAGGTTGCGCTTCGCTTGGCGGAGGCAGCAAATAGATGGCAGTGCGTCCCGCACCGGCATCCACTTCACAGGCCAAAACTGAAGTACTGCCTTCAACTGTCGTAACTTGATTGACCTCACCTGGACGCACCGGCAACGCATCAAATATCGCATCAAGAGATTTAGATCGCGCCCCAATCAATGAGCGCGCACCTTCGTTCATGTATAGCACGGCACCCGTTCGTCCCACCATAACCATCGGCAATCCCGGCCCATCTGAGCCACGCCCTTGCCCCGTGTCAGACACTGTTTCCAGCCGCCATAGATAGTGTTCGGAATCCAAGGCGTGCACCGCGAGGCGCATATACCCCTTTCTGGTCACAATATCTTCACGCGCGGTACCGTTTTCGATCTCGGATGCCGCTTTGAGGCGAAAAATAATCCCGCCCGGATTTGCAAACGTATTTCGCAGCGTTCCGGCAAGCGTCTCACCAGAGCGTGTGGCGAACGAAGTGCGTGCGGATGCGTTTGCACACACCACTTCGCCGTCCCCCGTACATACAAAGCTAGGGGAGCCGTCTTTTTCGATGAAACTGGTAATGGCAGCCATCGCGATGTCTTGAGCAGACTGCACTTTGCGCCCTGACAATGTTACTGCAAACCCTAAGCCCATCAATGTCAAAGCCATAGCGCTCAAACACATCTGGATTAATGGTTCCGGCGCCAACGCGGCCATCACGCCAAACAAAACAGCCGCAGCCAACACACCTTGCGCACGGCGCGTACCGCCTTGCAAAAGTCGCTCCATCCGGTTTTGTGAGAGTGCACTGTCAGTCACTAGACGCGTCATCCTTGTCGAATCGTTCTGACCGTTTTGCAGTAAAAACGGTTAATCGGCCCTTAATCCATGCAGAATCGCGCCTTGGGTATCCCAGACGTAGCACAACCTATGCGAATATTGCTAAGCTTAAAGTTGTGCGTCGTGCACCCTTAGGATTTACTAAGTGCAGCCGCAAAAAATCCATCGCCCCACGAGTCAACGGTCCAGTTTTCGCTTTGGGTAAGCCGCCAATCAGGATGACGTGCTAGGAATTTGTCGATCTGTTCCATGTTTTCGCGAGGTAAAACGGAACAAGTGGCATAAACCAACTGTCCCTTCGGACCCACATGTACCGCAGCCGCGTCCAACACCTGCGCCTGTAAGGCGGTTAAGGCGTCCAGACGTTCCGGGGTCAGCGCCCACTTGGCCTCAGGTGCGCGCCGCCATGTCCCTGCACCAGAACAGGGTGCATCACACAGTACCAGATCAAAAAACCCGGCCTCGCCAATATCTTGTGGTAAACACTGGGCAATATCGCGGCCTGCGCGCGTTGCGCGTACAGGCACATCACGCATCCGACCTTCATCAATATCATGCGCCGTCACATCCCAGCCAAGTGCAGCCAAAGCCAACGCCTTACCACCTCCGCCCGCACAATAATCCAATGCGCGCCCAGTGCCTGAGATGCTTAGGACGGCCGCCTGACTGGACGCGTCCTGTATTTCGACCAAACCCGTTAGATAACTTGATGCGTTGCGCAATCGCCGAGGACCTTCTGTCACGGTCAGAGCCGTTGCCGCGCGCGGATTTATGATAGTTTCAACCCCTTCGCTGCGCAATTGAGCCTGAACCGTTTCACGATCTGTGCGGGCCGTATTTACGCGCAGGGTTACAGGAGCGCGGCGTGTCAGTTCTAACGCCGTTGCTTCGGCGTCATCGCCTAGATTGGAGCGAAACACATCAACAAGCCAATCCGGCAAATCCCAAACATCGCCTGTGGTTTCAGGCGCTTGGCCTACTTGCATTTCTTCCGTGCTCAGCGGGTCAGGCGCGTGACCGACACCGCTAAAGAGCGTTTCAATACCCGTTCCTTCGGCACGCAACCGACCAATCATGCGCGCACGCCCCGAAGTACCGCCACCGCGAACCGCATCACTGCGCCAATGACGCAAGGCGTCATAGACGTAATCTCGCACTGCCGCGCGATCTCCTGAACCGGCAAAACGGCTGCTGCGTGCCCAACGTGTCAAGACCGCCTCTGCCGCTCGACCCTCATCTATACTATCCAGAATCTCGATGGCTGCGGCGATGCGCGCGCCGGGCGTCATTGCCTGATCACGAAGTTAGCTTGAGCGCATAACATACTGATTTTTCAACCGATTCTATAATTTGGAGATTCACGCGTGATCTGCACATCATGCACATGGCTTTCTTTCAGCCCAGCCCCCGTGATCCTTACGAAAGAACAGTTTTTGCGCATCTCGTCCACTGTCGCACAACCGGTGTATCCCATGGCCGCACGTAAACCGCCGACCAATTGGTGCACCACAGCGCCCGCCGAACCCTTATAGGGCACTTGTCCTTCAATGCCTTCGGGTACCAATTTGTCGCTCGCCGCATCCGCTTGAAAATAACGGTCGGCCGAACCGCGCGCCATAGCGCCAAGGCTGCCCATGCCACGGTAACTTTTAAAGCTGCGACCTTGATACAGAATGACTTCTCCGGGAGATTCATCCGTACCTGCAATCATTGAACCGACCATTGCACAGCTTGCCCCCGCCGCAATGGCTTTGACAAAGTCACCCGAAAACTTGATGCCACCGTCAGCGATGACTGGCACGTCGCCCGCTGCATCCGCGCAATCCATAACGGCAGTCAATTGCGGCACACCCACACCGGCAACCATACGCGTTGTGCAAATGGAACCGGGGCCGATGCCCACTTTGATCGAATCCGCGCCTGCATCGATCAGCGCACGCGTCGCATCCCCAGTGGCGACATTTCCGGCCACGATCTGTACCTCATTGGACAAGGATTTGGCGCGGCGCACTGCGGCAGCCACCCCTTCCGAGTGCCCATGTGCCGTATCGATGACGATCATATCAACGCCCGCATCCACCAGTGCTTCGCAGCGTTCAAAGCCCGCATCGCCCACAGTTGAGGCCGCTGCCACACGCAATCGGCCAAGGTCGTCCTTGCACGCCGTCGGGTTCAGCACGGCCTGTTCGGTGTCTTTCAAGGTCAGTAACCCTGTCAGCTTGCCCGCCCCATCAGTCACGAGTAGCTTTTCAATGCGGCGCGCTTTCATCAAGTTGATGGCTTCTTCCCGATCCGCGGGCTCAACCAAAACCGCCAGATTGTCAGTGGTCATCATCACAGACACAGGCGTTGCATCATCACTGGCAAACCGCATGTCTCTGTTGGTGACGATACCCACAACGCGGCCCTGTGTGTCCACAACGGGAAAACCAGAAACGCGGTAACGCTCTTGCAACGATTTGGCATCAGCCAGAGTCTGGTCTGGGCGCAAAGTGATCGGGTTATAAACAATACCGGATTCGAACCGTTTGACACGCCGCACTTCTTCGGCTTGCGCTTGGGCATCTAAATTGCGGTGAACAACGCCCATTCCGCCCGCTTGTGCCATGGCTATCGCCATGCGCGCCTCGGTCACGGTATCCATGGCCGAACTGAGCAACGGAATATTGAGCGCGATTGAACGGGTCACACGCGTGCGGGTATCGGCTGTGCTTGGCAGCACGTTGGATGCGGCCGGAACCAGCAAAACATCGTCGAAGGTGAGCGCCTCGCGAATCTCCATGGGGGTCTCCTTGGGAGGGTTCGTTTGACGATTTCGTATGTCATGGCCTTTTAAGGATGAAAAGGGGCAATCTGCTCCGAAACGAGCCACTCCGACAGACTTGCAACGCCGATGCACCGCTGCCAGTGTTTTAGCGAACAAACAAGGGCGCAAAAGACATGAGCAACACCTATGACACAGGCCGCTTGAACCTGCCCTTTGTGGGCATCTCTACCTTTGGCAAGCGTCCCTATGTGGAAGATTGGACAACTCTTGACGCTGACGTCGCCATTCTTGGTGCACCCTTTGACGCGGGCACTCAATGGCGCTCAGGCGCTCGTTTTGGGCCAAGGGCCGTGCGCGAGGCGTCTACCTTGTTCAGTTTTGGGCACGGCGGCGCTTATGATCATGAGGATGACGCGACCTACCTGCCTAACACGGTGCGCATCGTGGATATGGGGGATGCAGACATCATCCACACAGATACGACAGGGTCACACGCCAACATCGAAGTCGGTGTACGGGCCGCGTTAGCGGCAGGTGCCCTGCCCGTTACAATCGGCGGCGACCATTCCATCAACATTCCCTGTATTCGTGCCTTTGATGATCAGGGCGACATCCATGTCCTGCAAATCGACGCCCACCTCGATTTTGTAGATGAACGTCACGGCGTGCGCCATGGCCACGGCAACCCAATGCGACGGGCGGCCGAACAGGACTACGTTATCGGTCTGACGCAAGTAGGCATCCGCAACGTCAGTTCAACTGCGCGTGAAGGCTATGAGGATGCGCGTGCCATGGGATCAAACATCATTTCCGTGCGCCAAGCCCGCGCAATGGGACCAAGCGCTGTGATCAACCACATACCTAAGGGCGCACGTATCTATGTCACTATCGACATTGACGCGTTCTGCCCTTCGATCGCACCGGGCACAGGCACGCCCAGTCACGGTGGGTTTCTTTACTACGATGTGCTGGAAATGTTACAAATCGTTGCCAAACAGCATGAGATTGTCGGCATTGATCTGGTGGAAGTCGCGCCGGATTACGACCCCACCGGCAGCACCGCCATCCTGGCCGCGCAAGTACTGATGAACTTGCTGGGATTCGTGTTTCATGCCCGTGGTCTGTGAATTGCAGATGTCACAGGGGGCCAGCCCCCGCCCTGCGGGCCCCCCGGAGTTTTTCTGGCAAGATGAAGTTGGATCGGAACCCTTTGCTTCATCTTGCTAAATAAACTCCCCCCGGAGGGCCGGTTTCAGCGCCCGTAACGCTAAAAGAGACGCGCGCGCGCATCCTCTTGTCGCATCATGGCTTTTCCTTTTTTGCGCGCGCCCTATGGTGCAACCAACCAACACACCAGAGGTCTGCATGAGCACCGATCCCCTTGTCGTCTTTACCCCATCTGGCAAGCGCGGGCATTTCCCCGTCGGCACACCGATCCTGACGGTTGCGCGTCAACTTGGGGTCGATCTTGATTCCGTCTGCGGTGGGCGTGGCATTTGTTCCAAGTGCCAGATCACACCGGGTATGGGTGATTTTGCCAAACACGGAGTGACGGTTGCACCCGACGCCTTGTCCGAATGGAATAGCGTCGAGGAGCGTTACAAATCAAAGCGTGGGTTGATCGCTGGCCGTCGGTTAGGCTGTCAGGCCACAGTGCAAGGCGATGTTGTCATCGACGTGCCCCCCGAAAGTCAGGTCCACAAGCAGGTGGTGCGCAAACGGGCCGAGGCGCGCGACATCACGGTGAACCCTTCGACCAAACTTTATTATGTTGAAGTTCAGGAACCCGACATGCACGAGCCCTCAGGCGACCTTGAACGCCTGGTGAGCGCGATTGAGGCCGAATGGGGCATCACCAACATCCACGCCGATTTGCATATTCTTCATGTCTTGCAACCTGTCTTGCGCAAAGGCGACTGGAAAGTCACCGTTGCAGTCCACTTAGGCGACGAAGAGAACCCGCCGCGCATCATGCACATCTGGCCCGGTTACTATGATGGCACGGTCTATGGCATTGCAGTCGATCTGGGTTCGACCACCATCGCCGGGCACTTGTGCGATCTGATCTCCGGCGAGGTTGTAGCGTCGTCAGGTATTATGAACCCGCAAATCCGCTTTGGCGAAGATCTGATGAGCCGCGTTAGCTACGGTATGATGAACACTGGCGGTGCGCAGGAAATGACCCAAGCCGTGCGCGAGGGCATGAACGCCCTGATCACCCAAGTCGCCTCCGAGGGGCAGATCGACAAGCAGTTGATCGTAGACGCCGTGTTCGTATGCAACCCGGTCATGCACCACCTGTTTTTGGGCATCGACCCATTTGAGTTGGGACAAGCACCCTTTGCTTTGGCCACGTCAAACGCGATGCGTCTGCGCGCGGATGATCTGCAACTGGGCATCCACCCGTCTGCGCGCATCTATCTGTTGCCTTGTATCGCAGGCCACGTGGGCGCGGATGCGGCAGCTGTTGCGCTATCCGAAGCGCCAGACAAATCCCAAGACCTTGTCTTGGTTGTGGATGTGGGCACCAATGCCGAAATCCTGCTGGGCAACCGTGAAAAAGTCCTTGCGTGTTCCTCGCCCACGGGTCCTGCATTTGAAGGCGCACAGATCACCGCAGGTCAACGCGCCGCCCCCGGCGCGATTGAGCGGGTCGAGATTGACCCCGACACCAAAGAACCGCGGTTCCGCATTATTGGGGTCGACGTTTGGTCGGATGAAGACGGTTTTGAGCAGGCCGCAGCCGGGTCCGGTATCACAGGCATCTGTGGTTCAGGTATTATTGAGGCGATTGCCGAGATGCGTATGGCTGGGTTGCTCGACCCTTCTGGGCTGATCGGCAGTGCTGCGCAAACTGGTACAGACCGTTGCATTCTAGATGGGCGCACCCATTCCTATATCTTGCACGATGGTACGGCGACTGGTGGCCCACTTATCACCATCACCAACCCCGACATACGCGCGATCCAGATGGCCAAGGCCGCCCTTTATTCCGGCGCGCGGCTGCTGATGGATAAGTTTGGCGTCGAAAACATCGACCGCGTGGTGCTGGCCGGGGCCTTTGGTGCGCATATTTCACCCAAGCACGCGATGGTGCTGGGCATGATCCCCGACGCGCCATTGGACAAAGTCACGTCTGCCGGCAACGCCGCGGGCACTGGCGCGCGCATTGCGCTGCTTAACCGGGATGCCCGCGCTGAAATCGAAGAAACTGTGCGCCGTATCCACAAAATCGAAACCGCGATTGAACCCCGCTTCCAAGAGCATTTTGTGAACGCCTCAGCCATTCCCAACGCGGTTGAACCCTTCCCGATCTTGAATTCAATTGTGACCTTGCCAGAGGTCAGCTTTAATACAGGTGGCGACGAAAAAGGTGGGCGACGCAGGAGACGGCGCGGATGAGTAACGCAGACCAGCAAACGTTCTGGAGCGATGAAGCGGGCGCGTCATGGGTCGCCTTGCAAGACCAGCTTGATAGGTTGTTTCAGCCAGTGCTCGATCTGGTGCTGACCCATGCAAACCTAAAACCCGGTTTGCGCGTGTTAGACGTAGGCTGCGGTACAGGCA
>CAZJAW010000090.1:0-8107 GCA_964544035.1 uncultured Rhodobacterales bacterium | reverse complement strand
TGGGCGTGCAGGCGATGCTGGTCTATATGGCGATTTATGTGACGATGAATGTCGGCACTTTTGCCTTTGTTCTGATGATGGAAAAAGACGGGCAGCCCGTAGTCAATATCGGATCGCTTAATGGCTATGCCAAGCGCGAGCCGCGCCGGGCGGTGGCCATGTTGATTTTGCTGTTCTCATTGGCTGGTGTGCCGCCAATGCTGGGCTTTTTTGGCAAGCTATACGTGCTGCGCGCTGCTTATGAAGCGGATCTGATCTGGCTCGCTGTGGCGGGGGTGATCGCATCGGTCATTGGTGCCTACTATTATTTGCGCATCGTGTTCTTTATGTACTTTGGCGACGAAACCGAAGAGGGGCTGAACGGCGGCAAGTCACTGGTGTTGTTGGTCATGTTGATCGGATCTGCGGCTGTTATGATCTTTGGTGTCATCAACATGTTTGGTGTTGAAGGTGCTGCGGCCATGGCGGCGACTGCGCTGGTGAACTAGGCGCTTTGGGCCAATCGACCCTCCGGGGGGAGTTTATTTAGCAAGATGAAGAGCGGATCGTGGCCAGATGGATACGGTCGTACTGTGCTTGACCGTGTAGATTCCACGCTGAGCGAAGCGGCGCGTGTTGCGCCCACTTTGGCGGGGCCACAGTGGATATTGGCCCTTGAGCAAACAGCGGCACGCGGGCGTCGCGGGCGCGCTTGGGACATGCCTGCCGGCAATTTTGCAGCGACCTTGGTTCTGCCGATCTCGGGTGATTTAGGGCAGGCGGCTTTACGCTCGTTTGTGATTTCATTGGCGTTACATGAGGCATTTGTTGCGGCCACAGGGCGTGCCAATGTTTTTGCCCTTAAGTGGCCCAACGACGTATTGTTACGCGATGGTAAGGTTGCAGGCATTTTGCTTGAGACCATCGGTGCACACCATCTTGCCATCGGAGTGGGTGTGAACCTGATCGCGGCACCTGGGTCAGAGGCTGTTGAGCCTGATGCTGTGCGTCCAGTCGCCTTGGCGACAGAACTGGGGCAACATCTTTCGCCAGATGAGTTTTTGGAATTGCTTGCTGTTTCTTATGCCCGTCTTGAAACGCAATTTACCACTTACGGCTTTGCGCCGATCCGCACGGCATGGTTGGCGCGCGCCGCGCGTTTAGGCCAAGCGATAACGGCGCGCACCACACGCGATGTGCATCATGGCACCTTTGCGGATGTGGACGCGGATGGGCAACTTGTTCTAGAGACGGCGCAAGGCCGGATTACCATCCCGGCGGGCGACGTCTATTTCTGAAAGGGGCGCTTTATGCTTCTGGCTATCGACTGCGGCAACACCAACACCGTGTTTTCCATCTGGGACGGAGAGGCGTTTATCGGCACGTGGCGCACCTCGACCGAGTGGCAACGCACGGCGGATCAATACTATGTCTGGTTGTCGACTTTGATGAAGTTCCAACAAGTTGAAGTGGAGATCACAGATGTGATCGTATCCTCGACTGTGCCGCGTGTCGTGTTCAACTTGCGTGTCTTTGCCGATCGCTATTTCAATACGCGTCCCATCGTTGTCGGCAAACCTGATTGTTTGCTGCCGGTGGATGTGCGTGTGGATGCGGGGACAGCTGTCGGGCCCGATCGATTGGTCAACACTGTCGCTGGGTATGACCTGTTTGGCGGCGATCTGATCATGGTGGATTTTGGTACGGCAACCACCTTTGATGTGGTCGACAATGACGGCGCCTATATTGGCGGTGTCATCGCACCGGGCGTGAACCTTAGCCTAGAAGCACTGCACAACGCCGCCGCTGCTTTGCCCCACGTCGACATCACTAAACCGCAAGCTGTTATAGGCACCAACACGATCGCGTGCATGCAGTCCGGCGTGTTTTGGGGTTACGTTGGCCTTGTGCGTGAGATATGTGCCCGAATTAAGGCGGAACGCGCCCGCGACATGCGCGTCATTTCAACCGGAGGGCTGGCTCCGCTGTTTCAGCAGACTGAAGCCCTTTTTGACCATTATATTGATGATTTGACGATGCATGGCCTGACGGTCATCCATCGCTACAACAAGGAAAACAGCTGACAAAATGAGCAGTGAACGTTTGATCTACCTGCCCCTAGGGGGGGCGGGCGAAATTGGCATGAATGCCTATGTTTATGGCTATGGAAAACCCGAACAAGAACGCCTGATCGTGGTCGACCTTGGTGTGACGTTTCCGAATATGGACGGCACACCGGGGGTGGATTTGATCCTGCCTGATATCTCGTGGCTGGCGGAACGCAAGGACCGCATCGAGGGGATATTTATCACCCATGCCCACGAAGACCACATCGGCGCCGTGTCTCACAGCTATGAAGCACTTGGTGCGCCGATCTATGCGCGCCCCTTCACAGCCAACATCGCGCGCCGCAAGATGGGGGAATATGGCTATCCAGACGAGGCCGTGACCGTCGCCGCTGCTTGGCCTGATCAGGTCGAGGCTGGCCCCTTCAAAGTTGGCTTTTTGCCGATGTCCCATTCGATCCCTGAAAGTGCCGCATTGATCATCGACAGCCCTGCGGGCCGCGTGATCCATTCCGGTGACTTCAAGCTGGACGAAACGCCGCTGGTTGGTGAACCTTTTGACCCGGAACTGTGGGCCGAAGTGTCCAAGGGCGGTGTGAAGGCCTTTGTCTGTGACAGTACCAATATCTTTTCACCCAATCCGGGTCGTTCAGAAGCGACCGTTGGTCCCGAGATTGAAACGCTGATACGGGGCCACACAACGGGCATCGTGGTTGCGACGACTTTTGCCTCTAATGTGGCGCGGGTGAAAACGTTGGCTGAAGCCGGCGAGCGGGCGGGGCGATCTGTTGTTCTTTTGGGGCGTGCGATGCGTCGCATGATTGAGGCTTCGTTGGAAACCGGTGTGCTTACAGACTTTCCCACCACTGTCAGTGTTGAGGACGCGCGCAACATTCCGCGTGAAAATCTGATGTTGCTGGTGACGGGATCGCAAGGTGAACGCCGTGCGGCCTCTGCGCAACTGGCGAATGGCAAATATATGGGGCTTGAACTGAAAGAAGGCGATCTGTTCCTGTTTTCCTCAAAAACCATCCCCGGCAACGAACGCGGTGTCATCCACATCATGAACCAACTGTCCGAAAAGGGCGTGGATGTGGTGGATGAATCCTCGGGCGGGCACTACCACGTATCCGGCCACGCCAATCGCCCGGATCTGGAGCGGCTGCAAGACATCGTAAACCCACAGATCGTGGTGCCTATGCACGGCGAACACCGTCACCTGCGGGAGCACGTAAAATTGTCCGAAGGCAAGGGGCGCAAAGGTGTTCTGGCCGTGAATGGCATGATGATCGATCTGTCAGGCAACGCGCCCAAAGTGGTTGAATATATCGAAACCGGGCGGACTTACCTTGATGGTTCTGTGCAAATTGGCGCGCTTGATGGGGTTGTACGGGATCGTATCCGCATGGCGCTGAATGGTCATGTGCTGGTTACATTGATTTTGGACGAAAACGATGAACCACTGGGCGAACCTTGGTGCGAAAGTATGGGCATCGCCGAAACGGGGCGTAGCAAAGCGGCCGTTGTTGAAGTGTTTGAGGAAGACCTAAGTCAGTTCCTCGGCCGTGCAGATGCAAAGACCTTGCGCGATGATGCCAAACTGGAAGAAGCGTTGCGCCGTATTGTGCGCAAGACAGGTCAGGACGAGATTGGTAAGAAGCCAGAAGTGACGGTTGTGATCAGCCGGATGCACTAAGTACTTGGATTGGGAAGAAAAAGGCGGGCCGTGGCACGCCTGTCTGAATAAAGCCCGACGTTTGCGTTAGCTGGCTCTGCGCTCCTCAAAGCTCAACTCAATAAAGCTTGGCGTGTGATCGCCCAAACCGACAACTTTGTTGCCACTGCGGTCATCACGACCGGAGGACCGACCACGGCCGCCGGACGACCCTCGGCTACGGTTCGCCTTTGGCTCTGTCGCTTGTGCGGGTGCGACGGATTCAGGTGCGGATGTGGCCGGAGACGTTTCGTTCGCTGGTGCTTCTGCAAGATTGGCCTGTGTTGAAGGTGCGTCCGTCTTGGGTTTACGCGGTGCGCGGGTGCGTTTGGGCTTTTCGGCCTTTGGCTTTTCGCTTGCCTCTTCGGGTGCGGCAGACGGTGTGCCAAGCGGGTTGTCGATACGCGGTATTTCGCGCTGGATTAACTTTTCGATGGCGTCGAAATTCTTTTCATCGCGCGGGTTACAGATCATCATCGCCTTGCCATCACGTCCCGCGCGGCCTGTACGACCAATACGGTGCACATAGTCTTCGGCGTGGCTGGGGACATCGAAGTTGAACACGTGGCTCACGGAAGGGACGTCCAAACCGCGCGCTGCAACGTCCGAGGCGACAAGAAAGCGCAAATTACCTTCGCGAAACCCTTCAAGCGTGCGTGTGCGTTGGGATTGATCTAGATCACCGTGGATCGGTGCTGCGTCATAGCCATATTTTTTCAGTGACTTGGCAACAATATCGACATCCGTTTTGCGGTTGCAGAAGATGATTGCGTTTGTGCATTTTTCGCCCTCTGCGTCGATCAACAGGCGCAGCACTTTACGCTTTTCCGTAGCTTCGCGGTCACGACGCGAGCCTTTGAACATGACCACGCCTTGTTCAATCGTCTCAGAGGCTGTCGCTTGGCGCGCCACTTCGATGCGGGCAGGGTTGGACAGGAAGGTGTTGGTGATCCGTTCGATTTCAGGTGCCATAGTGGCAGAAAAGAACAACGTCTGACGGGTAAACGGTGTCAGGCCAAAGATGCGTTCAATGTCGGGGATAAAGCCCATATCAAGCATGCGGTCTGCTTCGTCCACGACCATCACTTTGACGTCGTTCAAGATCAGTTTGCCACGTTCAAAATGATCAAGCAAGCGACCGGGTGTTGCGATCAGAACGTCCACACCCTTGTCGATCGCAGTGTCCTGTTCCTTGAAGGATACGCCACCAATCAGCAGTGCTTTGGACAGCTTCAAATATTTGGCGTAGGTGTCGAAATTCTCGGCCACTTGGGCGGCCAACTCGCGGGTTGGGCACAACACAAGCGAGCGTGGCATGCGCGCACGTGCGCGCCCCCTGGCAAGTTGTGTGATGAGGGGCAGGGTGAAGCTGGCTGTTTTGCCAGTGCCTGTCTGAGCAATCCCAAGCACATCGCGCCCTTCCAAAGCAGGAGGAATCGCGCCCTCTTGGATAGGGGTTGGGCTTTCGTAACCGGCTTCGGCGATGGCTTTAAGAACCTTGGAATTCAGGTTGAGTTCTGAAAATTTTGTCATGTAAGTCCGTAAGTTGCGGACACTGACTTGGCCCGCGGCGTATGAAAATGTCGGCCCGCATGGCCCAAAAGGAGGCCACAGGCCCCGACATGCTGGGCGTGCATAGCAAAGGCAGTGCTTCGCGTCAAACGGCGGCCATCGGGAAGTGTCGCTTCAAAGCCGCATCCAGATTCAAATCGACCACGCGCAACAGGCCTTTTGCGTCAAGACGGGCGCGTAAATCTGCACTATCGCCGACGGCTTCTTCGTAAAAAGCGCGCAATCCGGCTTCGCCTTCGTTGGCTTCAAGCCAGCGGAACAGATCGTGTAGCGACATGCCGCCCTTTTCGGAAGGCGTCGCTGCCGACAGATTGGCGCGATAAGATCCCTTTTGGAGACGGTAGGCAAAGACTGCGCGCCAGTCCTCCCACGACTTTGCATGACAATGCGCCAAATCGATCTGTACCAATTCGGGCGCGCGTTCCAGCATCGCGCCGCCTTGAAACGCATTGTGAATTTGGATCGTGACGTCATCTATCCCAGTACGGACAAACAGTTTGCCCGCCAAATGGCTTAGAAAACCGCCTCGCAAGTGTTTTCCAAACGTCGGGTATATCTGTTCAACAAGTGTATTTCGCGCGCCGTTGGGTGGAATGAATGCTTTGAACGCATCGATGCTGCCACCCAGCAATTCCATCGGGCGCACGCGTGCCGTTTGCGCCATACGCGTCCCATGTTCACGCCAAATGCGAAAGAACAGAGGCAATGCGTCGGGTGGGGGTGTCTCGCGTCGTGACAAGGCGATCAGTAAGCCATGAAGCAGCAGAATTTCCGGGGCGCCTTCGAATTCATTTTGCAATTCCAGATGCTTGCGCCGAATATCATAACGTTCTGTATCTGAGTCCTATGCAGTGGTCGGCGGCACCTTTGCGGTCCAAAGGGCGTTCAAATCGGTGTTCAAGGGCGGGACAAGATCCTGCGCATTTTCAAATGGACGTTGCCGCTTTCCAAGATAACGCATGAGCTTTGCATAGCCGCTGCGATAAATTGTAGTGCCTTTCTCATCCATCGCCTCAGACCATCATTTCCTTGGTCGCTGTCAGTGTCACGTCCGGATAATCACGCGCAATGCGGTCAATGTCCCACTGCAATCGCGTGAGGTACACAATGTCGCCGTCATGGTCGTGGGCAATGTGTTGTTTGTTGACGTCAACAAACGTGTCGACGGCTTGCTTATCGCCGCTTACCCATCTTGCAGAAGTAAATTGCGACCCTTCAAACCGTACAGGCAGGCCGTATTCCAATTCGATCCGGCTGGCGAGGACTTCAAATTGCAGCGCGCCAACCACGCCGACAATAAAGCCGGATCCAATCGAGGGTTTAAAAACCTTGGCCGCCCCTTCTTCGGCGAATTGCATCAGCGCCTTTTCCAAGTGCTTGGATTTCAATGGATCACCCGCGCGCACCCCTTGCAACAACTCTGGCGCAAAGGACGGGATGCCTGTGACGCGCAGCGCTTCACCTTCGGTCAACGTGTCGCCGATGCGAAGCTGGCCGTGGTTCGGGATGCCCATGATGTCGCCCGCCCATGCTTCTTCGGCGAGTTCGCGGTCAGATGCGAGGAACATCACCGGGTTGGTGATCGCCATCGGTTTTTTGGATCGCACGTGGGTCAGCTTCATGCCGCGTTTGAAATGCCCAGACGCCATACGCACAAAGGCCACGCGGTCGCGGTGTTTTGGATCCATGTTGGCTTGCACTTTGAAAACAAAGCCGGACACTTTCTTTTCCTCAGGCAAAATTTGGCGCGGCTCGGCCGATTGGATTTGGGGTTGGGGGCCATAGGCGGCAATCCCTTCCATCAGTTCTTTCACGCCGAATGAATTGATGGCAGAGCCGAACCAGATCGGGGTCAACGATCCTTCGAGCATGGCGGCATGATCAAGGGGCGGCAGCAATTCTTTTGCCATTTCAAGCTCTTCGCGCAGCTTGTTCAACTGGTCCTCTGGCACGTGTTCGGCCAGTTTAGGATCATCCAACCCGTTGATCTCGATGCTTTCGGTGACTTTATTGCGATCCGCGCGGTCCATCAGCTCAAGTCGGTCGCGCAGGATGTCGTAACAGCCGATGAAATCACGCCCGACACCGATGGGCCAGCTTGCCGGGGTCACATCAATTGCAAGGTTTTCCTGAATTTCATCAATAATTTCAAAAGTGTCACGGCTTTCGCGGTCCATCTTGTTACAAAAGGTCAAGATCGGCAGATCACGCATACGACAGACTTCGAACAGCTTTTGTGTCTGACTTTCCACACCCTTGGCGCCATCAATCACCATGATCGCCGCATCGACGGCTGTCAGTGTGCGGTAGGTATCTTCGGAAAAGTCAGAGTGACCGGGTGTGTCCACAAGGTTGAACCGGAATTCTTTAAAATCAAACGACATCGCCGAGGCCGAGACCGAAATTCCGCGATCCTTTTCCATTGCCATAAAGTCACTGCGCGTGCGCCGCGCTTCTCCTTTGGCGCGCACCTGCCCAGCCATCTGGATCGCCCCGCCAAACAACAGGAACTTTTCCGTCAGTGTCGTTTTACCGGCGTCCGGGTGCGAGATGATCGCAAAAGTCCGGCGGCGGGCGATTTCGGGGGGCAATTCAGGGCGATTATCAAGCATGTCTGCCCTATATCTTCGCCTTTGATGCGGGGCAAGCAACGCGTCGTTGCGGCGTGTTAAGTTGCGTGGGGTGGTGCTGACAAAAACTGACAGGGGTGCGCGTTAGACAGGTTTCAATCAAACCAAGGAGAGATGACAATGAACATGAAAGAAATTTCCGCCAC
>CAZJAW010000089.1:0-8154 GCA_964544035.1 uncultured Rhodobacterales bacterium | reverse complement strand
CGGCTGTTCAATAGCTGCCATTCGTGCGCGGTGCAGCATCCGGTAAAATGGGCTCAAACCGGACATCGCGAGCATTCCAAAGTTTGCGGGGGTGAGATGATCGATGGGGCGTTTGGTTGCTAGACTTTGTGGAAGCACACCCCACAGCCAGAGGAAAACGATCATCGGGATCAGCGCAAATGCGGATTTAACGAACGGTTTCGTCAAGCAGCACGTCCTCGCTGACTGTTTTTGACGCAAATCACCCTATCCGCGAAAAGCACCCCAGATAGGATGCGCACCCCAATCCCAAGCTGGGGGCTGTTTGTGTCGGTTACGCCTTACGGTCCTGCTCTGCCAGTGCGTCGCGCAACGTATCCCCCGCCAGATTAATGGCAAGGACACAAACAACAACCGCGAGGCCGGGCCAGATCATTTGAAGGGGCGTTGAACGCATGTGGATACGGGCATCCAGCAGCATCGTACCCCATTCGGGCATTGGCGGTTGCACCCCAAAGCCAAGGAACCCAAGCGTGGATATGCCAAGAATGGCCCGTGCGAACATGCCGGTCCAGACCACTGTCAAGGAAGGCAGCAACGACGGCAGGTAGTGCCACCGGGCGATGCCCAAACTGGAGACACCGGCAAGACGTGCCTGAACCACATAGCCGCGTGTCTTCAACGACAAACCAATGGCGCGCGCCACGCGCGCATACCGCATCCAGCTTGTGACGGTTAGCGCAAAGATCAGACTTCCAGTGCTCGCGCCTAACGCCCCTGCAATCACTACTGATGCAACCAGTTCTGGAAAGGCAAGAAACGTATCTGTCGTGCGCATCACAATCCAATCCACCACCTTGCCACCAAGGGCTGCGAGCAAGCCAACCAATGTGCCGATCATCAACCCAATCACCGAGATCAAAAAGGCCAGACCCAACGACCACCGCGCGCCATGCAAGAGCCGGGACAGAATATCGCGCCCCAAGGCGTCTGTTCCCAAGAAGGCTTGCGGGCTTGGCGCGCTAAGACGGTTCGGGATGTCGATCTGAGTTGGGTCCTGAGGGGCCAACATTGGACCGAACACCCCAAGTGCGACAAGGAAAAGGACAAGCCCGACGACGCTACGCATCATGCTCACTGATTCTGGGATCGAGGGCGCGGTAAAGTAGGTCGATCAACAGGTTGACGACCACAAACACAACCGCCGTGACCAGCACTGCCGCCTGCACCTTCGGAAAGTCACGGGCTCCAATTGCGGACACGAGGAAGCTGGCAAGGCCGGGACGGGCAAAGATGACCTCAACCACAACGATCCCTTCCAGCAGGAACGCCAGCTCTAGGCCAAGGACAGTAACAAAAGGGATCGCTGCGTGAGGTGCTACATGATCGCGTTCAAGATCACGCTGGATGACGCCCCGCCGCAGCAAGGCAGGCAGGAACGGTTGCTCGCGGGCTTCGAGAATGCCCGATCGCAGGATGCGCGTGAGCGATGCCGCGACGCCCAAGCCCAGCGTCAGTGCGGGCAAGATCAAATGTGCTGAGGTCCGCGCACCCATCGCTGGTAGCCAATCTAATTGCACCGCAAAGAGCAAAATCAAAAGAAGACCTAACCAAAAAGCTGGGATCGCTACACCAACCGAAGCTAACGCCACTGCCCCTCGATCCAACCAGCCACCGGGTCTTTGCGTTGCAATCAGCGCAAGTGGGACGGAGAACAGCAACCCGATGAATAGCGCCGACAATGCGAGCGGTAAGGTATAAGACATCGCCGTCACCATTTCCGGCCAGACGTCTCTTCCTGTCACCGAGGATTGCCCAAAATCACCGATCAGCAACGGCGCTATCCATGCTTGGAAAGCAGGGAAAAAACCACCGTCCAAGCCCGCCTCTGCGCGAACCAAATCAACCACCTCGGTTGAGACAATCGCGTTATGCCGCGCCATCGCAATCGCCTGCGCGGGATCACCCGGCGCGTGCCACAGCAAGGTAAAGGTCGCCAACGCTGTGCCGGATAGGACCACAACAGCGCGCAAAAAAAGGCTGACGACAACCTGGATCATGCAACGCGTTCCAACGCGCCTAGCGCAAAAGCGGCATCGCGCAAGGTCAGGCCATAAGCAGTTTGTGGGGCTTCAACAAAGGCGCGCGCGGGTGTGAGTTCTTCGATGCGACCGGCGCGTAGAACCGCGATTTCATTTGCAAAAGCTGCCGCATACCCAAGATCATGCGTCACGATAAGGGATGCGAATCCTTCTTCTTGCTGCATTTGGGCGATCAATCGTGCAGTATGCTTTTGGGTGACGGCATCCAACGCTGAAAGCGGTTCATCAAACAGAACCAACGGCGGGGCTGCAATGAGAGCGCGCAAGATGCCAACACGCTGGGCTTGTCCGATCGAGACTTCTGTCGGGCGTCGATCCAATAGGTCTGGCGGAATCTCCAGACCGGAACAAAGACGTGCCAGTCGGTTGTCATCCAATACTCCCCCCGGCAGTGGCTCTTTCACTGAGCGACGTAAGGACATACGGGGATTGAACGCACTGCGCGGTTCTTGCATGACAAGCGCGGGTCGGCAATTGCGCACTGGTTTTGCGTCCCATGTAACCTGCCCTGTCGCGCATGGAACAAGCCCCAGAATAGCATTGATCAACGTCGATTTGCCGGCACCACTTTCGCCAACGACCGCCAGCGTTTTGTTTCGAGCAAGTGACAATGTTATATCTCTTAACGTCACAACTGAACGACGTCTGACAGAGACCTGATCGACCTTTAGCATGGTAGTTCCAGCCAGTTGCGATGTGCACAAAGGACCTTACCGGCTTGCGATTTGGGGGTCATCAAAAAATGTTCGACTGGGGCGTCTTCGACAATTTTTCCGTTGTCCATAACCATTAAACGCCGCACCCGGCGGGCAGCAATGCCAAGGTCATGTGTGATCAGGAGCAGTGCGCTTTTGCGATCCGCCAAATGCGCATCAAGCAGGTCCATCGTATCTGCCGCGACCACAGGATCCAGCGCAGAAGTGGGTTCATCCATCACCAGCAGATCGGGCGTGCCGATCAGGGCCATCGCAATGACAAAGCGTTGCTGCATCCCTCTGCTCCACCCCCAAGGGCGCTTACGCAAATCACCGCCTTCAATATGCAATGCGTTGAACAATGCGTGTTGCCGGTTTGGGTCAGAGGTAAGTTCTTGTGCGCGTTCCGCTTCGCGCCAGTGAAAGGCCATTGAACGCAAAGGATCAAGCGCCTCATCTGGGCTTTGCGGTACATGGGCAACACGTGTTCCTTGGGCGCGCAATCTATCAATCAAGGCATGGCCCAGCGTGGATTTTCCGGACCCCGACGCACCAACAAGCCCGACGCGTTCGCCGGGCTCAATATCCACATCCGTGGGATGTAGAATGGTACGACCTGAGCGTGTCGCGCTCAGGCCCGTGACGGTTATCGTCATTCTGTCAGTTTCGTCTCATGTGTGATCCAATAGGTCTCTGTCGGATGAACGGCATAGCCGGTCAAGCCCGCACGTGCGACATTTGTTTGGCTGACGTGAAACACCGGGATCATTGCCGCGTCTGAGGCGATGATCTGTTGCACTTGATCATAGATCGCTTTGCGACCCTCTTGTTCAAATGTCGTGCGACCATCAGCCAGCAATTGATCCAATTCCGGGTTGTTATAACCGCCCGCATTTGACCCACCGGTCGATTTCAACAACGCCTCAAGAACCGCGCCGGGATCACCTTGTGGCGTTGTCACCCAAGCCTGCAGGAACATGTCTGCATCACCCGCCGCAATGGCGTCGTTACTGGCACCGTATTCGCCTACACTGACCGTGGCTTTGACACCGATGGCTTGCAGAAAGGCTTGGGTCAGCTCCACCGTTGGCGGCAATGCAGCGCGCGAGGAATATGTCACGATGTCGATCTCTAGCGGCGCGCCATCTAGCATCCATGTACCGCCTTCTTTGACAGCGCCTGCTTGCGCCAGAAGTTCCTCGGCCAAGGCCGGGTCATAAACGGGGTCAATGTCTGCCGCCCATCCCATACCTGCCGGATACACCGTACCCGCAGGGACGCCACCAACACCAGAAAGGGCGGCTTGGACGATCCCGTCACGATCAATCGCAGCTGACACAGCACGGCGTATCAGCGGGTTGGCCATAGGGCCGCTGGCAGCGTTCACTGTGTAAAAATAAAGCCGCGCCGTGGGGGCCGCAAAGCCCAATGCGCCGGTTTCCTGAATGCGCGCGAAGTCCGTTTCAGGATAGTTGATTACCAAGTCAACCTCTCCTGCCTCAAATGCCAGCGCGGATGCGCCGGGATCGGGGATGCCGACGACACGTACTTCTTCGAACCCAGGTGTGCCAAGGCGGTAGTCGCTGTTTGCAGCGACGCGGTAAAGCTGTTCCGGGATCGCCTCTTGGAAAACATAGGGGCCGGTACCGTTGATCGGATAGTCCTCTGACGCATCACCTAGAATGGCAATGCCCGGCTCTGACAATGTCCATGGGAACGCCGCATTCGGGGAGTTTGTTTCAAAGACAACTACGTTATCGCCCTTCGTAGACATGGAAGCGAGATCAAGCAGCTTTGCGATACGCGCGTTATGTCCCGGGTGATCCTCGACTGATATTGGCGTGATCGCATCCACCACAGATTGCGCTGTCACGGGGGTGCCATCGTGATACGTCAGCCCTTCACGCAATGTGACGTGCCAAGTTGTAGGTGAGGGTTGTGAGATTTTTTCTGCCAAGCGAGGGTAGAGATTCAATTCGTAGTCGATCCCCATCAACGTTTCGGTCACACCTGTTTGGTTCGACATCCAGCCATTATATCCGGCCCGTGGGTCAGGAACCGGGTCGCTCGAAATAAAGCCCACAGATACGTTGAGGGTCCCTTCCTGCGCGGCAGCAGGCAAAGTTATAGAAAGCGTAAGGCTTGCGGCAGCGGCGAGTCGGGTCATGAACGACATGATAAGTTCCTTATTCAGTTGGATACATTAGCGGTCGGCTCGCCCGCTTATCGCGGGAGAGCGTTTGATTTTCGGCACGGCACAACAACGCAAGCGCTTCATCGGCATTGAGACCTTTCGCCTGTGCGCGTCTCCAGATCTTGTGGGCAGAAACGGGTGACCATGGCAAAACCGCCTTTGAAAGCCATTGCCGCAGAGGTGTCGGTAAGGAATCGTAGGCATGCATCGGATCAGCCGATCGACGCCTCCTGCGCAACGATGTTTCACCGAGGTTGCGTTTCATGCCGCCGTCTCAGCAGGCCGCCACAGAGGAAAGGGGTCAACATAATCTGGCAATGCTTCTGGGCTGCTCGCCACCAGTTCCGGTACAAGACAAGCATCAAGCCGCGCCTTTACCGCTGCCCAGTCAATCCCTGCTCCGATAAAGACAAGCTCCTGGCGCCGATCACCCCATGGTTCTTGCCAATGCGCTTCCATGTAACTGCGCGCGCTTTCGTTGTCTGGCCAACGGTCCTTTGAAACTGTCGCCCACCACGTTCCCAGCGGCTTTACGCTCGACAGGGATCCGGCCAGCGAAAACTCGGCGACCCATTCCGGGCGCGTCGCAATCCAGAAATGTCCTTTGGCGCGGATAACACCCGGAAGATCACCGTTTAGAACCTCCAGGATCTTTTCTGGAATGAAAGGTTGCCGTGCGCGATAAACATATGAAGCAACACCGTATTCCTCTGTTTCAGGTGTATGATCGGCGAAACCGTATAGTTCCTTGGCCCACATCGGGTGCTCATGCGCCCGCTCAAAATCAAAGAGACCAGTATCAAGGATCGAATCTCCTGAAACATCAGAGTTATCGGTTTCAATAATCTGCGCATCCGCATTGAGGCTACGAATGATCTTGCGCGCGGCATCCACACGCTCTGGGCCTGCATCGGTCACTTTGTTCAGGATGATGACGTCGGCAAATTCGATCTGATCGGTTAACAGGTGGACCAGCGTGCGTTCGTCCTCTTCTCCCATTGTCTCTCCGCGATCACTCAGGAAATCATGGCTGGAAAAATCGTTCAGCAGATTCACGGCATCAACGACTGTGACCATTGTATCAAGGCGAGACACATCAGCGAGGCTATCGCCAAACTCATCCCGAAAATCAAAAGTCGCAGCCACAGGAAGCGGTTCAGAAATGCCAGTGGACTCGATCAATAAGTAGTCAAATCGCCTTTCAGCGGCGAGCCGTCGGACTTCATCCAGCAGATCGTCCCGCAAGGTGCAGCAGATACATCCATTTGACATCTCGACCAGTGTTTCATCCGTGCGGCTTAACTCTGTGTCTGCTCGCACCAAATCTGCATCAATGTTCACTTCGGACATGTCGTTGACGATTACAGCAACTCGACGGCCTTCGCGATTGTTCAAAACACGGTTCAAGAGCGTGGTTTTTCCCGCACCAAGAAAGCCCGAAAGCACCGTGACGGGAAGACGTGTATCTGACATGCTGGAGTCCTATTCCTTTTCTGCGCGTCAGGTAACTTACGTAGTTACTAGATTAACGCAACAAGAAAAGTTACATTAAACTCCACTTTGGAGAATAAACGCCTATGAAACGCAACTCGCGCCTGTCTCTTGCCCTGCACACACTTGGTCATATGGCCGGTGACCCGGAACGCATGCAGACGTCGACTGACATTGCCGCGCA
The DNA here is from genome assembly GCA_964544035.1 of uncultured Rhodobacterales bacterium. Classification (GTDB taxonomy): domain Bacteria; phylum Pseudomonadota; class Alphaproteobacteria; order Rhodobacterales; family Rhodobacteraceae; genus Tateyamaria. The sequence goes on along the minus strand of CAZJAW010000089.1, from coordinate 1,509 downwards.
TGCTGGGACCAACCCAGTTGTCGTACGCCGCGTGTTGGGAAAGCTGCGCGAGGCGGGCTTACTAACATCTGAGAAAGGCCACGCCGGAGGATGGCGCCTTGCACGCGGGCCTGACGCGATCACATTAGCTGATGTTTACCTCGCGCTCGATGAAAGCCTTGTTGCTCCCGGTGAACAAGAGGTGGCTTCCGCTTGCTCAGTAGAGAATATCTTGCAGAAGAAAGTAGCGTCGGTCTTGGAAGACGTTGAACGTAGCTTGGTGGAACAACTTGCCGCAACCACAATCGCAGAAGTGCGATAGACCAGTAGCATTGCCTTCGGCTGATACGGATTGGTGCCCAAACCGTACATAGCGAACCACTATCGTCCCCAAACACCCGTTCTCCCCAATCCTCTCGCAACAAAACGCCCGTCCCTTAACTCAGCCCCCCGCCTTGTGTGACGATCACCAATCTTTTAACGATACGACATACCATTTTAAGGGAGCACCCCCATGACAGACGGCCCCAGCTACGGCTTTGATACATTGCAAATCCACGCAGGCGCGCGGCCTGATCCGGCAACCGGCGCGCGGCAAACTCCGATTTATCAGACAACCGCCTATGTATTCCGCGACGCGGAACATGCTGCTGCACTCTTCAACCTGCAAGAAGTGGGCTACATCTATTCACGCCTGACCAACCCGACCGTCGCTGTACTGCAAGAGCGCATCGCAACGCTTGAAGGCGGTGTGGGCGCGGTATGCTGTTCTTCTGGCCATGCGGCTCAGATCATGGCGTTGTTTCCACTGATGGGGCCAGGGCTCAACATCGTTGCGTCCACGCGTCTTTATGGCGGTACCGTCACGCAGTTCAGCCAGACCATCAAACGGTTTGGTTGGGAGTGCCGGTTTGTCGATTTTGACGACCTCGACGCGGTCAAAGCTGCCTGTGATGACAATACCCGCGCGATCTTTGGTGAGGCGATCGCCAACCCTGGCGGCTACATCATGGATGTGCGCGCAGTAGCAGATGTTGCAGACGAAGTGGGCATACCGCTGATCATCGACAACACGTCAGCCACGCCGTTCCTGTGCCGCCCGATTGAGCTGGGGGCCACATTGGTGGTCCACTCCACCACCAAATACCTCACTGGGAACGGCACCGTGACTGGCGGTTGTGTCGTGGATTCAGGGACATTTGACTGGTCCGCAAATGACAAGTTCCCTTCCCTCAGCCAGCCTGAACCTGCCTATCACGGGCTGAAGTTCCATGAGACCTTTGGCAACCTTGCGTTCACCTTCCATGGCATTGCCATCGGCTTGCGCGACCTTGGCATGACGATGAACCCGCAATCCGCGCATTACACTTTGATGGGCACGGAAACCTTGTCCCTGCGCATGGAGCGCCATGTGGAGAACGCCGAAAAGGTTGCTCAGTGGCTAGAAAAAGACGACCGCATTGATCACGTGACCTATGCCGGGCTCAAATCCTCGCCCTACTTTGATCGTGTGGCAAAGGTCTGCCCCAA
>CAZJAW010000088.1:0-8194 GCA_964544035.1 uncultured Rhodobacterales bacterium | reverse complement strand
GTTTAACTGGTGAATTCATTTATTCCGCCAAACCTGATGCAGTCGGGGCTCTAGTGCTAAACAGTTCGGGTGAAACTGTTTATGCGTCTGATGGGAAGGGCATGACCAGACCTGAGTTGATGCGCCTTGCGACGTCCGCGCTGGAGACTGGTGAAAACGTGGCTTCTGAAGATGGACTTACTGTAGCTACGGTTTCGACCTCGGGCGCAGAGAATGTTGTGGTTGGCGTTGTGTTGACACAATGGACAACGGAGCATGTTCTGGCCGATTTACAGCAGGGCGAGCGCGAGGCCTTGATGACAAGTGCGATCGTTTTTCTTTTCGCGATGTCTGGAATGGGTTTTTATCTTTGGTACGCGATGTCACGTCCGTTGTCTCGAGTTGGCAGCGCAATGGCCGAGATTTCCAGCAAAAATTATGACGTGACCGTCCCATATACACACCGTGGTGATGAAGTTGGCATGATCGCGTCGCAACTGGAACGGTTCCGTGAGAGCCTATTGAATGCGCGGAGGTTACAACGGGAAACTGCCTTCAAAAGCGCGGCCTTCGAAGGCGGTTCCGCCCCGATGATGTTGGTCGACGAACACAACAAAATTCGTTTCGTAAATCCGGCCTGCGTGTCGTTGTTGGATAGCCTGATGCCGGAGCTTGCTTCCCATTGGCCCGAGGCGCAGGCAGGGGATTGGGTTGGCTTAAATGTCGGAACTTTGCCCGAGGTGGCGGAAGCGATGGCGCAGGCTAGCGTTGCGAACAAAGAGAGTGAGACGTGTTTCGGGACAGTTCGTCTGAACGATCGGGAAATTTTTGTGGAAATTAACGTTGCCCGCGATCACAAATCCCGACCGATAGGAGCTGTATTTGAATGGAGTGATCGAACCATTGAGCAACGCAACTCTGCTGTTTTGAAAGGTATAGACGCGACACAAATGCGTCTTGATTTCGATGCGTCGGGTCGATGCATGTCGATGAACAAGACTGCATCCGAGATTTTGCAGGATGCAAATGGTGGTTTGATCGGGACCCCTTTGAAGGGGCTGCTCATGGAGGTTCAAACCGACCCATCTTTGCCATCTGACGTTGCTGCTTCTGCCCTTTCCGGCGCAACGGTACACGGTCAAATTGGGTTGGCATCGGCACAAGGTGCTCGAATTCTTCTGGAAGGTGGGTTCATTCCTGTGCGTTCACAGGATCAATCAGTTGAGCGTATCATTCTGTTGGGATCCGACGTGACGGAAATAGAGTTTGAAAAGCTCAAAATTCGCGAAGAACGTGTTCGTGTGAGTGAAGAACAGTTGAGTGTAGTCAGCGCTTTGGGTGAGGGCTTGAAAAGGCTCTCCGAAGGAGACCTGTCGCACGAATTGTCAGAGGGCTTTCCTGCAGAATACGAAGAACTGCGCGCCAATTTTAACAAGGCCGTTTTGTCATTGCATGGCGCGGTAGGGACGGTGACGCAGAATGTGGAGTCAATCCGCAATGAAACGTCGGAAATTACGACGGCCGCCGACGACTTGTCGAGACGGACCGAACGTCAGGCGGCAACGTTGGAAGAAACAGCCGCCGCTTTGGATGAGTTGACCTCTTCTGTTCGCTCCGCTGCTGAAGGAGCGGACGCCGCCAGCAAAATGTCAGAGGAAGCCCAGTCAAATGCTGAACAAGGTGGCGAAGTTGTTGGCCGTGCTGTGCGCGCAATGGACGGCATCCGAAACTCATCTCAGGAGATTTCAAAGATCACTTCGGTCATTGATGACATCGCTTTTCAAACAAACCTCTTGGCGCTGAATGCGGGTGTAGAAGCCGCGCGGGCCGGTGAAGCAGGGCGTGGTTTTGCAGTGGTCGCCACGGAAGTACGCGCTTTAGCGTTACGGTCTTCGGATGCTGCGCGGGAAATCAATGCACTCATCTCCAACAGTGCTGAACAGGTTCAGCAAGGGGTGGACCTTGTCGATCGAACTGGCTCAGCACTCAACGAGATCGTCACTTCCGTTTCTGAAATTTCAAAACGCGTGTCAGAAATCGCGAGCTCTGCACGCGAACAGTCGACGGGATTGAACGAAATCAACGTGGCAGTAAATGAACTTGATCACGTCACGCAACAAAATGCGGCTATGTTCGAAGAGACCACGGCGGCAAGCCACGCATTAACCTCCGAAGCTGACGCACTTTCCAACGCGGTTGCCAAATTCCGGCTCGGTACTGGAAATGTGGGGAAAAGAGTCCCACCGCCCGCATCTTCTCATCAGCCCAGAACACCGTCGGCAATGCCAGTCGCTGTCGCTTCGGGTAGCGCCGCTCTTGCCTTGAATGCAGACCAAGCATCTCCTCAAACAGGTTGGGAGGAATTTTAAGAGGAACATTCATCCTTGATCGTGCGCAATGTGCAAAGCTGCGAGCGCCCGACGATAATTCGAAGACACAAACGTATCGCGGATTAAGGCTGAAAAGCGGCGCGTTTTGTAGCTCATTGAGCGACACTTGATCAAACCGTGCGCGGGAGCACGAGACCAGATCAAATTACGCATTTGCGGCTTTAGGCACCGTTTCGGATCGTACTTGAGACAATATAAGTTAGTCGCGCGTACCGGCAAAGCGGGTTTGCCATTCTTCACGCGCTTCATCCGTAATTTTGGTGAATAGATTGTCCGGAACCGTAAACGCGTGGCCTGCGTCCAATGCTGTTAACGTTGACCTTGCATCCGTTGGCCAATTTACAGCGCCCAATTTAAGAGACGTTTGCATTGCCAGTGCAGCTTGAGGAATGAACGGCGCAGACAAGGCGGCATAGAGGCCTATTAGGTTTAAACCCATGCGGATTTGCATAGCGGCTTGCGCTTCGTCTTGCTTGATGGTGGTCCATGGGGCGGCCGCCTGGAGGTATTCGTTTCCGGCCACCCAAATCGCACGTAATTCTTGGGCTGACTTGCGCACCTCCATCGCTTCCATCATCTCAGCATAGCGCGCGATGCGTTTATCAAGGTCCGCGATCAAGGCGTCTTCCTGCGCTCCGTAAGGTGCGCCTTGGGGCACCGCCTCACCAAATTTTGAGCGGCAAAATTTGGTCACGCGGCTTACAAAATTGCCCAGAACATCTGCTAGGTCCTTGTTCACGCCTTGTTGGAACAGTTCCCAAGTAAATTCTGAATCCGACGTTTCTGGGCAGTTGGATAGTAGCCACCAACGCCAGTAATCGCTGGGCAAAATCTCTAGCGCTTGGTCCATAAAAACACCGCGCCCTTGGCTGGTCGAAAACTGACCGCCATCGTAATTCAGGTAATTGAAAGACTTGAGGTGGTCGACCATTTTCCACGGCTCACCCGATCCCAGAATCGTAGCCGGAAAGCTCAATGTGTGGAAAGGAACGTTGTCCTTGCCCATGAACTGGGTATAGCGCACATCCTCTGCACCTTTGTCCGTGCGCCACCAGCGCTCCCAATCCGTGCCGCCGTTGGCATCCGCCCATTCACTCGCACAGGCGATATATTCGATGGGAGCGTCGAACCAGACGTAGAAAACCTTGCCTTCCATCCCTGGCCAGTCCGCGTCGCCGCGTTTCACCGGGATGCCCCAGTCGAGATCGCGCGTGATTCCACGATCACGCAAACCATCTCCGTCATGCAGCCACTTTTTTGCAATCGATGTGGTTAGGATTGGCCAATCTGTCTTGCTATCGATCCACGCATTCAGATCGTCCTTGAGCGCGGACTGTCGCAGATAAAGGTGTTTTGTTTCTCGCACTTCCAGATCAGTCGAGCCTGAAATGGCAGAGCGCGGGTTAATCAGATCAGTCGGATTCAGCTGCTTTGTGCAGTTTTCGCATTGGTCACCGCGCGCTTTATCGTATGCGCAGTTGGGGCAGGTGCCTTCAATATAGCGGTCGGGTAGGTAGCGCCCATCAGCATTGGAATAGACCTGTTTTTCAGAGACTTCCCGGATCAAGTCCGCATCATAAAGACGACCGGCAAAGTGCTGTGTCAACGCGTGGTTTTGGGGCGAAGACGAGCGTCCAAAATGATCAAATGACAGCCCGAACCCTTCGGCAATTCGGGACTGAACGGCATGCATCTCTGCACAGTACTCTGCCACTGGTTTGCCTGCTTTGGCTGCGGCCAGCTCTGCTGGAGTGCCGTGTTCGTCCGTTGCACAAAGAAATAATACCTCGTTGCCACGCGCGCGTTGGTAGCGTGCGTATAAATCTGCGGGCAGCTGGCTGCCGATCAGATTGCCGAGGTGTTTGATCCCGTTGATGTAGGGAATCGCAGATGTAATCAGGTGACGCTGCATGACGGGGCCTTTGGCTGTGTCGGCATCGTTTAGCAGCGTGGCGCGACAGGGAAAAGGCCTTGATCATTGTAGTTGTTTGGGAACACGGGTGCATTCGATCAAGCGGTCTATGAAAATCGAGGCGCGTGGGGGGCTGTGCGGCTTTCACGCCACCTTTATGGTGTGCGAAATGCGCGGCAGTGGCTGGCCTTGTGTGTGCAAAATCTGCCAGGCCTGCTGGGGGGCCGTGCGTGCCCTCAGCCGTGTCAGCGCCCAGGTGCCGGGGGTGCCTTTGTGATCGGGGGTCAGGTGCCAGCGGCTCTCTACGCCTTGTGCACCGCCCATGCCGGGGGTCAATAACAGACCCAAAGGTGCCGTGTTGCGCACACGTCCACCGGCCTCGGCGGCAAGGTGCATACGGCGCACAGACGTTAACCCCGGCAGACCGGGCAGGTCGGCCACGGCCAGTGATACGGCCCCTGAACGCAACACTTCTTCCATGCTCCACAGTACATCTTCAGCCCGCTTGGCATGCACAAGGATCAGCCGGGCCGGATCGATAAACGACATCATCCCGCAGGGATTGAGCCGGTCGCTGCCCCAATCGGGCGCAATCCAGATCACAGGCCCCGTTGTCTGGGCCGCAATCCAAAGTGCAAGGCGGTGGCGCGCAGGCCCACAGGCCTCGTGTGCTCGCCCCAGCGCTAATCCGGCCTCAAGTCCATGACGTGCCCCTTCCGGCAACAGCGCCAAGTTGGGCGCGGCGCGGGTTGGGCCGCGCGGTAATAAGGGATGGGAGAGGGGCATTTATTCATTATGCATGTTCTCTATATGTTCGCAATATCCCTGGCGCTTTTACTGGATCATAGAATTCACTTGCTCGTAAGGATTGGTCGTCTAGGTTCAACCTGTGGATGGAAACGAGAAGGAAGGCGCATGAAGCGACGCAAACTGGGCCGTACGGAAATCGAAGTCTCTGCGCTTTGCCTTGGATCAATGACGTGGGGTACCCAAAATACAGCCGAGGAAGGGCACGCCCAGATCAATCGCGCACTTGAGGCCGGCATCAACTTTGTCGACACCGCCGAGATGTATCCCGTCAACCCGATTAGCGCCGAAACCAAAGGGCGGACTGAACGTATCATTGGCTTGTGGTATGAACGTGGTGGTGTGCGCGAAGACATGGTTCTGGCCACCAAGCATTCTGGCGAAGGTTTGGCCCATGTCCGAGACGGCGCGCCGATAACGGCTGAAACCATTCCCGAAACCATCGAAGGATCGTTGCGTCGTTTGCAGACCGATTACATCGATCTTTACCAATTTCACTGGCCCAATCGCGGCAGCTACATGTTCCGCAAAAACTGGACTTTTGAGCCAAAACGTGTGGACCCTGCAGCTGAACGCCAGAACATGGCTGATTGCCTGGGCGCGTTACAAAACGAGGTAAAACGCGGCACGATCCGCGCCTTTGGCTTGTCCAACGAAAGCGCATGGGGCACTGGACAATGGCTTGCAACCGCCGAAGCGACAGGCGGGCCGCGCGTTGTGTCCATGCAAAACGAATACTCTTTACTTTGCCGTCTCTATGACACCGACATGGCCGAAATGAGCATTTATGAAAACGTTGGTTTGCTGGCTTTTTCCCCACTTGCTGCAGGTTTTCTGACAGGCAAATATCAGGGGGGCCAAATACCTGAAGGTTCACGAATGTCGTTGAATGCGGAAATGGGGGGACGCAAGACGAACCGGGTTTTTGTAGCCGTTGAGGCGTATCTTGATATCGCCAAACGCCACAATCTTGATCCGGCTCAAATGGCTTTGGCGTGGTGTATGACGCGCCCTTTCATGACTTCTGTAATCTTTGGTGCAACCACGATGGAACAGCTGGAGGTGGCAATTGGTGCTGCTGATGTGACCCTAAGTGACGCAGTTCTGGACGAAATCACAGCCACTCATCGTGCCCATCCGATGCCGTATTGAACGAAGGTTCCGAATGTGCCGCAATGTGTGACACTGCTTGTGCGGTGCGCTCACCTACAAAAACGGAACTTGCGAATTAGGAGATTTTTCTAAACAGGTCGTTCGCGTACCGTTCAAGTGCGTTTTTCGGCATGTCACTTTGGTTCGGGAACGGCTATCCGTTTGATACCTGTTACATTGCGCCTGAACAAAAAGGACATTGCCCATGCCGCTTTCCATGAACCGCGACGTTTTTATCACCTGTGCTGTAACCGGCTCGGGCGGAACACAGGATCGCAGCCCGCATGTGCCGCGCAGCCCTGAACAGATCGCGGAAAGTGCCATTGCTGCGGCAAAAGCTGGCGCGGCGATTGTCCATTGCCACGTGCGTGATCCCGAAACCGGCGCCCCAAGCAGAAATCTGTCGTACTATCGAGAGGTTACTGATCGTATCCGCGAAGCAGATGTCGACGTTGTCTTGAATCTGACGGCCGGGATGGGCGGCGACATGGTCTTTGGCCCAACGGAAAATCCGATGGCGTTAAGCCAAGAGGGCACTGACATGATTGGCGCCACCGAACGCGTCGCACATGTGGCGGAGTGCTTGCCTGAGATTTGTACCCTCGATTGCGGCACAATGAATTTTGCCGAGGCCGGCTATGTCATGACCAACACGCCGGGCATGCTGACGGCGATGGGCCGAATGATGACAGAGCTTGGTGTAAAGCCCGAGGTCGAAGCTTTTGATACGGGTCATTTATGGTATGCAAAACAGTTGGTTAAAGACGGCGTCTTGGACAGCCCAGCCCTTGTGCAGCTTTGTATGGGGGTGCCATGGGGGGCGCCGGATGACCTCAATACCTTTATGGCGATGGTCAATAATGTCCCTGATGATTGGACGTTCTCGGCCTTTGGGTTGGGGCGCAATCAGATGGCCTATGTTGCCGCTGCTGTATTGGCCGGGGGCAACGTTCGCGTCGGCCTTGAGGACAATCTGTGGCTGGGCAAAGGCGAATTGGCGCAGAACTGGCAGCTTGTTGAACGTGCGGGTAGCATCATCGAAAATATGGGCGCGCGGGTTATTGGACCTGCAGAAGTTCGCCAGATGTTAGGTTTGGTAAAACAGGCACCAAAATCGTGAACGTGAGCATGCACAATGTGTGCACAAGCTGTGCGCAGCCCGTACGCCGGATTGCTGCATTTTGCGCGTTATTGCTTGTGGCGGCCTGTGTTCAAACACCGCCGGTTTTGGAACCTCAGACCATTCCGCTGCGCAATCCGACGGTGCCAATCGGCGCGATCCTGCGTTTCGACCCTGCGAAATTTGATGGCGACTGGTCTGTGCATTCCAGCGCTGGCGGGGAATGGGCGTTGACCACATTCACCGTGTCAGGGCGCAGCACTGAGTGGCGCGAACCCGCGCAATCTGCGACGCTCACGCAGCGCGCTACAGGTATTTTTCGAATGACGTATGGCGATGGCACGCAGCGCAATCTGTGGGTGATTTGGACAGATCCTGATCACCAGACTGTGGCGTTGGGTGATCCGGATGGCGGTTTTGGTTTCATTGCCAACAAAGTGGGCAAGTTCCGAATTGATCAGATTACAGCGGCCGCGCAGATTTTAGAATTCAACGGATACCGGACAAAAGACTGGGCAGTGAGGGCAAGATGAAGACAGCGGCAATCATAGGCGGCGGGGTGATTGGTGGTGGCTGGGCCGCGCGGTTCTTGCTGAACGGTTGGGATGTGCGGGTGTTCGACCCTGACCCCGAGGCCGAGGCCAAGCTGGCCCCCGTGTTGGCCCAAGCGCGTCGGGCCTTGCCCAGCCTTACGGATGTCGCCTTGCCGGATGAAGGGCAACTGACGTTCCATGATACGATGTCAGAGGTCGTAAACGGCGCGGTCTGGGTACAAGAAAGGCCTGTGTTCAAACACCGCCGGTTTTGGAACCTCAGACCATTCCGCTGCGCAAT
>CAZJAW010000087.1:0-8219 GCA_964544035.1 uncultured Rhodobacterales bacterium | reverse complement strand
CTCGATGAAGCCGCGATGCAACGTACAGCGGACAAGTACATCCAACAACTCGACATCCGAACGCCAACGGACCTGCAAGAAGTGCGCTTTCTGTCTGGGGGCAATCAGCAAAAGGTAGTCATTGCCAAATGGCTTTTACGCGATTGCGATGTTTTGATTTTTGACGAACCGACCCGCGGCATTGATGTGGGCGCAAAGTCGGAAATCTATGCCCTGCTCGAAGAGTTGGCCGCGCAAGGGCGCGCAATCATCGTGATCTCGTCCGAGCTGCCCGAAGTCATGCGTTTGAGCCACCGTATCGCAGTGATGTGCGAAGGACGGCTGACTGGAATTTTGCCCGGCGGCGCCGACACGACCCAAGAACAGATTATGAAACTTGCCACGCAGACCGACAAAATCAAGGAAACTGTATCATGACCGCGACGCCCGATACATCTCAGCACGGCCTCTTTGAAAAACTCGCTGCAAGTGGCGCGTTTCAAAAAATCCTAGCCTTTACCAGTCTTATCATTCTGTTGATCGGGTTTTCGATCGCATCACCGAATTTCATGCAAACCTCTAATATGATTGCTATTTTGCAGGCCACTTCGGTGAACGGCGTACTGGCGATTGCGGCGACGCTTGTGATCATCACGGGTGGTATCGATCTGTCGGTAGGAACCTTGATGACATTCACAGCCGTGATGACCGGGGTGGTGCTCACCAATATTGGTATGCCGCTGCCTCTGGGTGTTTTGACGGGCATTCTATCGGGTGCGTTTTGTGGTTTTCTGTCAGGCACGTTAGTGGCCAAGATGAAAATCCCGCCCTTCATCGCAACGCTAGGAATGATGTTGATCCTTAAAGGTCTAAGCCTTGTGATTTCCGGCACGCGACCGATCTATTTCAACGACACACCCGGCTTTGATCTGATCTCGCGCGGGTCTTTGATCGGTGAAATCTTCCCAGCCTTACCCATCCCCAATGGGGTATTGATCCTGTTTTTGGTAGCTGGGGCTGCGTCTTATATCCTCGGTCGTACAGTGCTTGGACGCTATTGTTTTGCACTTGGCAGCAACGAAGAAGCCGTCCGCCTGTCAGGTGTGAACACTGACCGTTGGAAAATCGCCATCTATACTTTGGCAGGCGCCATCGTTGGCATTGGCGGCTTGATCATCGCATCACGTCTAAACTCAGCGCAACCCGCGCTTGGGCTTGGCTACGAACTTGAGGCCATCGCCGCCGTCGTTATTGGCGGCACATCCCTCGCGGGAGGGCGCGGCACAATTGTTGGCACGTTGATCGGTGCGTTGATCATGGCAGTGCTGCTCAATGGTCTGCGCATTCTTTCCGTAGCGCAGGAATGGCAAACCGTCGTGACCGGAGCCATCATTATTCTGGCCGTCTACGCCGACACTGTGCGGCGCCGGAAGGGAAATTAAATCAAGAGGGTCGGCAAGACCCCACAAACAAAGAGACAACCAATTATCAACTCGGAGGAACTAGATATGATGAACAGAAGAACAGTGATCGCAGGCCTTGGCGCGACATCCGTCATGGGTAGCGTGACAATAGCTATTGGTCAGACGAAAGCCTATATCCCGCTAATCTCCAAAGGGTTTTCCCACCAGTTCTGGCAAGCGGTAAAGCTGGGATCCGAACAGGCTGCCGCCGAATTTGATGTCGAGGTAACCTTTGAAGGCCCCGACAACGAAGGCCAAGTAGATCGTCAAATCGACATGCTGTCCGCGGCCCTATCCAAGAACCCCGCCGCGATCGGTTTCGCCGCCGTTGACAGCCAAGCTGCAATTCCAGTGTTGCGTCAAATCGATGAAGCCGGTGTACCGGTCATCGCCTTTGACAGCGGTGTTGCCAGCGATATCCCTGTTACAACGTGTACAACGAACAACCTGGCCTCTGCCGCTTTGGCTGCAGATGAGATGGCCAAGGCCATTGGTGGCGCAGGTAAAGTTGCAATCATCTCCCACGACCAAACAAGCGTCACCGGGATCGAACGCGTTGACGGGTTCGTCAATCAGGTTGAAGCGAAGTACCCAGATATTGAAATCGTAACAGTGCAATATGGCGGCGGGGATCACCTGATTTCGACCGAGATCACCAAATCGATCCTTACAGCCAATCCGGACCTTAAAGGCATCTTCGGTGCAAACGAAGGTTCAGCCATCGGTGTTTTGAACGGCGTCACCGAAAGCGGTTCAGACATCGTGATCATCGGGTATGACAGCGGTGCCGCGCAAAAAGATGCGGTACGTTCGGGCGCTATGGCTGGCGCGATCACCCAAAACCCAGTTGGTATCGGTTATGAAACGGTGAAGGCCGCTGTTGCGACGATCAATGGCGAAAGCGTACCCAAGATCATCGACACGGGCTTTTTCTACTACTCGGCTGACAACATGGATGAGCCGCAAATCGCTGCCGTTCTTTACGATTGATGCAGAAAACACCGCAGCCCATCTTCGGGCTGCGGCGCATTTTTCAGGTCAATTGGCTCAGGGCTAAGTCGCAACGGCTATCAAGCCTATGACAAAAAACGGCGCGCACAGTCGATGTGCGCGCCGTTTTTCTGTTCGTTCGGACTATTCAACCAAAGCTGTGGCGAATCCGACGCCGCCAAAGACAAGCAGGTTTGGTATGATTGCGCAGTCAGCGCATAGTTCTGGCAAGGAAAAGCGCATCGACGCCATGCGCACATTGGTGCCAAGAACAAAGTGAGCCTTGTCCTGATCTTGAGCGAACTCGAGTACTTTTGAACCCGGTGTCCGGTCGATATGGGTGAAGGTCTCACCATACTCTTTGGTGAAGTTTGACAGGATGGAATCCTCGCCCGTGTCAGGCAGGCCAGCCAGAACGATATCGATATCAGGGTTCTTCATCGCGGCACGGATCGCATCGGCGTTATCAAGCTGGCCAGCGCCATCAGGCAGAGGCACATTTGTACGCACAACGGACATGTTCAGCGGGTAATAGGCAGGCGTGATATCGGAAATCCCTTTACGGCGCGCATTGATCGCATAGGCCCCACCAATCACGTCGTAGCACCCGTTCACTTCGCGCCCGTTTGCATCGCAATTCAAATCATCTGCGGTCGACAGCCAACGGTACATGTCATTGTTACCGGCCGAATCCGTGTATTCGACCCAGTCCAGCGCAATTTCGGTGCCGTAGTGCGCGTTCATCTTTTCCTGCATCACGTTCCACAGATCGACCGACAACCCTACTGGAATTGACGCATCTTCCTTACTGGGAATGGCCCAAGGTGCGCCAACCCCGATCCAGCCCAACCGAACAGAGCCCGTATCGATCACATGGGACAGCAAGGAGCCGTCAGTGACTTCCGGATAAGGATTGTCCTTTGAATTGGCTAATGTCGGGTTAGATAAGTCAGGCGCAGGCAGCCCGTATTTTTCCAATATTCCAGGATAGCGCGCGTCTTCGACGGCTTCGCCCATCGCAGCAACTATCGCGGCCTTCAATTCTTGTTGCGCAACAGCCGGAATAGCCAACGCGGTCATAACGGCCGCAGCCGTAAGTGTCGTCTTCAACATGTAGTCTCCTCCATTTTCACCAACGCGGCTTTCCGTATGCAAAGCGCGTCAGCCCTCCTCGCATCCAGTGACATTTGCGCATGATACCCGAGCATTCCCAAATCAAGCGTGTGTCACCAAACATGCGGCGAGTATGCACGCGGACTCTGTTGTTGCGTCATCACAAGAAATTGGGACAAACATCAGAAATCCTGACGCATAGAAGTTAACCGAACGGTGGCACGTAGCTTCGTACAATGAAGGCTTTCTGCGCCTTGCCCCAGCGTGCAAAAAGACCAAAGGCACCAATGGAGCCAAGCGCACGCAAACAGCGGCTCTGGTCCATCAGATTTTCTGATAGCGCCCTCGAACTATAATAGTTTCTCCCCTTACAGCATTTCCCCTTAGCGTTGCCTGACACAGTGGCACTTTAGCGAGAGTGAATTGGGGGAGATTTGATGAATCTTGGGTATTTGATGATTCCGCGTACAAGCACCAATGGCGCGCCCCTACGCGACACCGGACGCGCAGAAGTGGCACGCACTTTGGGTATGTCGGAATTCTATGCAATTGCGCCAAAAGACCCTGCCGAAGATACCCAAACCTGTACCACCAGCCCAGAACACGCAAACGCGCTTTGTACTTTACCTGAGCTGCCAGAACATCCGATGCCCAAGGTCGTCGCAATTGATGGAAAACGGCAGTCTGCTTGTGAAACCGGGGCTGCAAACAACTTGGCTGTGCCATCGGTAACGCCTGAACAGGTCACGACCAATGTGCTTTTGCACCAAGCCACTTTCTCGGTCAGTTGGTTGAACAAATCCGACCTTGCCCGGCATTGGGCTGCACATGTTTCGGGCAGCACGCACGCTGGGTTGCGGGCGCGCCCGGAAGCTTGGCGCGTTGCGCGTACAATTCTGGTATGCAACGATACTGCCCGTGCCGAGGCCGCGGTCAAATCCGAAGACGGCCCTTGCCGCGCCTACTATCGCAAAATGGCCGAACCCGGCACAGACCTTGATTCGTTATTGGATGACTGCGTGCTTTATGGGTCTTTGGACACTGTTCAGGATCGTTTGCGCGAAATACTGGACGCAACCGGTCCCTTTGGAACGCTGACTTTGGTGGATCATGCTTGGCACGACGAAAACTTGGCGCAGCAATCACTGGTTTCCCTAACCTCGGCACTCGCGCCGATGAAGCTGCGCAGTCGTACAGCGACCTAAAGCGACGAGCCGTCTTTAGGCCGCAGACTGTCATATGACGTCATGATCACCTTCTGATAGGCATCGCGCGCGCGCAAACGGTCGTAATATGCCCTTAAGCTGGGCAAATCCGCGCGTTCAAACTCCATCGAAAAGTACCGATAAAGCGCAGCACCAATGACAAAGTCGCCCATCGAAATTTCAGCGCCTGCGACGTATGTGTGGTCGTCAAGGTGGGTGCTCAAAAGAGCAAAGCTCTGGGTCAAGGCTGCCGCCGCACTGTCACGCGCTTTTTCGCTACGCTCTGCTGTGGGAAGACGCACAGTCTGATAAAACAGCGCGATGAAATGTGTGTAGCAATTGTTCTGAAACCACTCCATCCACATATCGGCGCGAGCCGTATCAGCTGGGTTTGCCCCTAAAAACACGCCCCCACCGTAAGAACGCACAAGATAGCGCACGATCGCGTTTGATTCCCAAAGCGTTAAACCGCCATCAACCAAGGTTGGCACCCGCTGGTTAGGATTCAGCGCCACATAGTCTGGCGTCCCCAATCCACCAAACGCACCTCCTAAATCGGTGCGTTCGTAGGCAATTCCTAACTCTTCCAGTGTCCATAACACCTTTTGAACATTGACAGAGGTCGCTCTTCCAAAGAGATGCATGTTTCAACTCCTGATACGATCACCTTATTTATCGTATGATAAATTACTAGACTATAAGCGGGAATTCATGTTTCCTAAACCGGATACGATATTTCACCCCAGCGGAGCCGACGTGGCCAATACACCGCAGCCTGAAACCCATGAAAAAGCTGCCCCACGTAGGCGGCGGCTGTCGCGTGACGCGCGCAAAGGTGAAATTGTGCAAGCGGCTGTCGCGCAGTTTGCAGAGGCTGGTTTTGACGGCAGCACACGCGACATCGCCTTGCGTGCTGGCATAACGCAACCTTTGCTGTATCGCTATTTCCCTAGCAAAGACGATCTGATCGAAGCCGTCTATGAACAAGTATACCTGAACAAATGGGACCCGGCTTGGGATAAAGCCCTGACCGACAGATCACGATCTGTAAAGGACCGCTTTCAGGGCTTTTATGAAGAATACACACAAACCATTTTTGACCCTGTCTCACTGCGGATTTCCGGCTTTGCCGCTTTGCGCAACGCCCAAATTCATGACTGGTACAATCACGTGATCCAAGAGATGATCCTCAAGCCGCTGGTGCGTGAACGGCGGGTGGAACTAGGTATGGCAGACGACATCCTTGTACCAAAAGATGAGCTGCAAGCGCCTTGGCTGATGCACGGCAGCCTTTTACACTATGCCAAGCGCCGCTACATTCTGGAAATCGACGATATGGGCGAAACGTCCGATATGATTTCGCAGGCGTTGGACATGTATTTGCTGCTGACACAGACGGCTGCAGAAGCGCCATGCGCGCGGCCTTAGTTCGGCAAGAAGAACAGGCCGTGCCTGATACCAACAACCCGATCGATTTTTGGAAATAAGAGCCGTTCACGCCTAATTTTCTTGGCCCACAGGCGCGGCCCTTCTGCGATCTAAGACCCGATGATCTTGCGCAACACATCCGTAAAGGTCTTCATCTGTGTTTCGTCAAAACTTTCAAACACTTCTTTTTCATGGGTTTTGGCCAAATCCCAAACTTCTTTGGTTTTGGCCAATCCCGCCCGCGTCAAAGAGAAGGCATCCCCCTCCGCCTCGACCATCCCTCGATCTGTGAGGTTCAGAATTGCTTCGCGTACCTCAGAAATCGGCGCATTGATGTGACCGACCAGAACCTCGGCATCACTGCCGGGCATGTCGTTAAGGACGATCAAAGTGCGTGACTCAATCAGGCTAAGGCCCAGTGTTTTTAGCTTTGGACTGTAGCTGCCTTGATAGGATCGCACGGCCTGTAACATCATAAAAAACAGGTGATCATCCATCTGCCCGTCGGACTTGATTTTCGACGCGATGTCTTCTGCCTTTGGCGCGCTTCCGGGATGGCCGAACACCATCGAATACGACCCTTGATGAAAGCACAACGGTGGGCGACCAAAGTCGTCAAAGGCAATCACCTTACCGACAAAAATCCAGTGATCGCCCCCGTCCAACTTGTCATAGGTTTCGCACTGAAACCGCCCCGCGCAGTTGGGGAATAAAGGCGCGCCGCCCAAACCTGGCTCCCATTCAACGCCGGCAAATTTGTCCTCGTTTTGACGAGCAAAATGGTTCGACATGTCCATTTGATCAGAGGCCAGAATGTTGACAGCAAAGTGTGGCGCCGCTTCAAAAATCGCACAACTCAGAGAGTTCTTTATGCTGCTCCACAAAATCAACGGTGGGTCCATCGACAGTGAATTAAAACTGCTTGCCGTGACGCCAACTTTTTCACCATTTGGCCCAACTGCAGTGATGATCGTCACGCCAGTCGCAAAGTTGCCAAGGGCGCGGCGGAACTCATGCGGGGTGAAGGTAGGTTCGGCGGCAGACTGTGTCATCGTGTTCTCCCATTCGGGGCTACATGGACGTTACGCAGAACCCGCCAGCGCAACGAGGCCCACGCGCCTGCGTACCCCAAAAACAGGTACGCCAAAAGACGAACTCTGCCCCCGCAAATTAAGCCGCGACAGCAGGCGCTTCAGACTTCGTTGCCTCATCAAGGATTGGCATCACTTTTTCTGCCATAAGGATCATGCCCTCGCGGCCCAAGTCATAGTCGGTCCAGTCGTGCCCGGCATAGACCAGATGCTGGAACGGACCAGTCTCTTCGCGCAGTTTTAAAATTTGATCCGCAACAGAGCTTGGATCGCCGTGGATCACAAGTCGGTCAAGCACGTAGTCCAGTGTCACATCCTCGTCCGGCATATTCTGATCCTCTTTGAACAGGTTCAGCCGCTTGCCGGCCCGCATCTTGGTCAGAAGCTGCGAGTAGTAGTAAACGTATGGGCTGCCCGGATCGCGGGCGTAGGCGCGCGCGGTGGCTTCATCCTTGGCCACGCAGATATTCTTGGCCACGCGCCAGTCTTCATAGCTTGGGGTTATGCCTCCCTGTTTGCAGCCTTCAACATAGTTGGGCCAATGGGTCGCGGCCCATTTCGGTAAAAGGAAGTTGCCCGAAATCGGCTGCCAGCCACGCGCCGCCATGGCTGTAACACCTTTAGAGAAGGGCGCCACAGCAGTGCCGACAATAGGGGGATGGGGGTCTTGGAACGGTTTGATGATCTCCCCCTGCCCAATGTCCAAGTTGGATGTACGGCCGGTTGTGATCTCCCAGAACTCACCCTTAAGGTCGTATGGCGAAGATCCAGCCCAGATATCCAGAACCATATTGATTGACTCAAGGAACATCGCGTTTCGATCCTTGTCGATCGATCCAAAAATCTCTGCATCGGACATCAAACCACCCGGTGAGATTCCAAAGTTCAAGCGCCCCTCTAGCATATGATCAAGCATGGCGACTTCGGCTGCGATCCGCGCAGGGTGCGAA
>CAZJAW010000086.1:0-8345 GCA_964544035.1 uncultured Rhodobacterales bacterium | reverse complement strand
GTCCTAACTGCGCCCATGAGCAGTTCGCCACTTTATGTTCACGCCGGTGCGCACCGCACGGGCACGTCTTCGTTTCAGATGTGTTTGCACGACAATCGTGCAGCACTTGACGAAGCGGGGCTTTCGCTTGCCTATCCGGGCCGCGATGGCATCCCGACGGGTGATTTGGCGCTGCGTCTGCCCGGCACCATTGGGATGGAAGTTGGGGATCGTATGTATGCGCGCGCCGCGGCCACGCTAAAAGATCACAGCGAGGGGCGTGCGCTGGTCCTGTCCGAGGAAAACATCCTTGGGCGTATGTTCCACTTTATGAAGGGGCAGTTTTACCCAATGGCTGAAGCGCGCCTTGATGTGTTGCGTGCAGCGTGGCCCGGACCGATAGCGCATGTTCTGCTGGTTGTGCGCCCCTATGATGGGCTGTTTGCATCCAGCTATCGCAAGCGGGCCGAGGACAACCCAGTGCCGCCCTTTAGCGATCTGCGTTCAATGTATATGTCGATGGATCGCGGTTGGCCCGAGATTGTCGCAACGTTGCGCGATGTGTTGCGCCCGGAAACGCTTAGCGTGCTGCCTTACAAAGATCGTGGCACCAGCGTGTCGCTTTTGAAAAAGCTTGTGCCCGATCTGGCAAAGGCCGCATTGGTTGAACCTGAACGCACTATGAATTTGAGCGCGACAGATGCGGCCCTGGAGGCTTTGCAGAAGGTCTATGTGGGGGGGCAAAAACTGCCTCGTCGCAGGTGGCGCGCGACAATTGAGCGCTATGCCGAAGATACGACGTCGCGTGGATTTGCTGAGTTTGAGGCGGCGCAGATTGATGATTTGTCAAAACGTTACGCCGCTGATCTTGCGCAAATTGCTCAAATGGATGGCGTTAGCCTTGGCTGATTTTTTCGCGCGCTTTGGCGTCGTTCCAAAGCGCGTCCATTTCTTCTAGATCGCTGTCCTCTGGGCGTTTTCCACGTTCCGCCAACGCCGCCTCAATGGCTTCAAATCGACGTGTGAACTTGGCGTTGGTGCGGCGCAATGCCTCTTCGGGATCAATGTCGAGATGGCGCGCCAGATTGGCCATCACAAAGAGCAGATCGCCCATCTCATCAACCATCTCGTCGTGACCCAAAGTGTCGCGTGCTTCGACCAATTCTGCAGCTTCTTCTTTGATCTTGTCGATCACATGGCTGACGTCAGGCCAATCAAAGCCCACACGTGCCGCCCGTTTTTGCAGCTTGAGCGCGCGCAGCAAAGCCGGAAGGTTCATCGCCACACCGTCAAGCGTGCCGCCTTGGGCTTTGCCTGCGCGCTCCGTTGCTTTGATCGCTTCCCAATCGCGGGTTTGTTGTTCGGCGGATTTGTCGCGGGATTCGTCCCCGAAGACATGTGGATGACGCGCCACCATTTTGTCCGAGATATTTGTCACGACGGATTGAAACGAAAAATGCCCAGCTTCTTCGCCGATGGCAGTGTGATAGACTGATTGCAGCAGCAAATCGCCCAATTCGCCCTCAAGTTCCGGCCAATCCTGCCGCTCGATGGCGTCTGCCACCTCATAGGCTTCTTCGATTGTGTAGGGCGCAATGGTCTGGAAGGTTTGTTCAATATCCCACGGACAGCCTGTTTTTGGATCACGCAGGCGGCGCATGATCTCTAAAAGCCGCTCAATCCCAGCAGTTTGGTCGTTTATCAGATCGTCAGCCATTGCAGTGCCCCGTGGTTTCAGATTTGCTGACATGTGACGCATCCCCCAACAAGGAGTCCACCCATGGCCATCATCAACCGTATCGGCGACTTGGGACCAGAAATGGCCAAATGGCGCCAGCATCTGCACACCATTCCGGAATTGTCGTTTGATTGTCCCAAAACGTCAGCTTTCATCAAAGAACGGTTGGCTGAAATTGGTGTGGACGAGGTGCACGGCGATATTGCGCAAACCGGTATTGTGGCGATCATCAACGGGCAGGGGGATGGGCCGACGATGGGGTTGCGTGCGGATTTTGACGCACTGCCGATCACGGAAGACACCGGGGTGGAGTATGCCTCAACCCATCCGGGGCAGATGCATGCGTGCGGCCATGATGGGCATACGGCCATGTTGCTTGGCGCGGCGAAATACCTGACCGAGACGCGGAATTTCTCGGGTCGAGTGGCGTTGATCTTTCAACCCGCTGAGGAAAACGGCGGCGGCGGGGAAGTTATGGTGCAAGAAGGCATCATGGACACTTTTGACATCGGCGAAGTTTACGCCATTCACAATGCCCCCGGCAAAGAATTCGGGCGGTTTCACACGCGTGCGGGGCCTATCATGGCGGCAGCGGACACGTTCCACATTCATATCAAAGGCAAGGGCGGGCACGGCGCGCGCCCACATGATTGCGTGGATTCCGTGGTTGCGGCCTGCGGAATTGTCACGGCCTTTCAGACTATTGTCAGCCGCAATCACAACCCGCGCGAGTCGCTCGTGGTTTCTGTCACGCAGGTGCACACAGGCACAGTGGACAATGTGATTCCTGAAACCGCCTATATCAACGGCACCATCCGCACGTTTGACAAGTCTGTGCAGGCCATGGTGGTCAAACGGATGGAAGAGATCGTCGCAGGCCAAGCCGCAGCCTATGGGCTGGAGGCGAAGTTGGAGATCGAGTTCGGGTATCCGCCCACAGTCAATGATGCCGACAAGGCTGGGTTTGCCGCTGGCGTTGCCGCCGAAGTTGCGGGTGAGGCAGGTGTGGATGATGCGATTGAGCCCGTCATGGGGGCTGAGGATTTTTCCTATATGTTGGAAGCCCGCCCCGGAGCCTATCTGATGCTTGGACAAGGGGAGGGTGCGGGCGTACATCATCCAAAATACAACTTTAATGACGAGATTGCACCGATTGGCGCGTCGTTTTTTGCGCGATTGGTCGAGACGGCGCAGCCTTTGGGATAAACTGCGTGGTTTTGCATGGGATGTTGTTTAAAGGGTGGGGCGCTGACCCTGACGGGAGCGCTGACCTGGCAAGGGGCGCTGCCCCTCGGCCTTTGGCCTCACCCCGGAGTTTATTTGGCAAGATGAAGGACTGATATGGCGCTGGAAGATGCAAAAAACCAAATGGATCATGCGTTTACGCGGGAAGATCCGCGTGGGCCGTCGTTTGAGTTGACTTTTGGTGGGGCGACTTCGTTTATGCGGCGGCGCTACACCAAGGATTTGAGCGGCGTGGATATTGCTGTGACCGGCGTGCCTTTTGATCAGGCCGTGACAAACCGGCCGGGCACACGGCTTGGCCCGCGCGCGATCCGAGAAGCGTCAACTTTGCAAGCGCCAGACGCGCCTTATGGCTGGCCCTTTGATGTGATGAGCGAACGCACGATTGTAGATTACGGCGATCTGGCGTTTGACTATGCCAATGTGCCGGCCTTTCCTGCAGCTCTTAGCGATCACATTCGAGGGATTTTGTCGGCGGGGGCTGCAAGCGTGGTTTTGGGCGGTGATCACTATATCTCGTTTCCGATCCTGAAGGCCTATGCAGAAAAATATGGTCCAATGTCATTGATCCAGATCGATGCACATACTGACACCTGGGCGGATGATGATATGGACCGGGTTGATCACGGCACCATGTTTTATAAGGCTGTGAAGTCGGGGATCGTGGACCCAGCAAGTTCCGTTCAAATCGGTATTCGCACCACCAATGAAGACACGCTGGGCGTCAACATCATCGACGCGCCCGAGTTTCATCGCATCGGACCCGAGGCGGCGGCGGCGCGTGCGAGAGAGATTGTTGGGGACCGACCCTGTTACTTGAGTTTTGATATCGACGGGTTGGACCCGGCCTATGCACCGGGAACTGGGACACCAGTTTGGGGTGGTCTTAGCTCTGCGCAGGCAGCGGCCCTGTTGCGCGGCCTTGCTGGGGTCAATATTCAGGGCGGCGACGTGGTCGAGGTTTCGCCCCCCTTTGACACCACAGGCGCCACAGCAATTGCAGGCGCACATGCAGCCGTCGAAATTTGCCAGCTTTTGGGATGGAGGATGCGCAGTGACGCCTAAGAACCAACCAATCAGCGGCAACGAGTTGGCGCGCTTTTCTGGGCCCGGTACATTTATGCGTCTGCCTGCCAGCAATGAGTTGCAAAAACTGGATGTGGCTGTGTTGGGCGTGCCCATGGACATTGGTACGTCGTGGCGATCAGGCACACGTTTTGGGCCCAAGGAGGTGCGCAGCCAATCTGCGATGATCCGGCCCTACAATCTTGCGACGGGGGCAGCGCCTTTTGACAGTCTGCAGGTGGCAGATATCGGTGATCTGGCGATCAATACGTTTTCTCTGTCTGACAGTTTGCGCATTATTGCAGAGAGTTATGAGGTTATCTTAAACTATGATGCTGTGCCTGTGGCCATAGGTGGGGATCATTCCATCACTTTGCCCATCCTGCGCGCGATGGCGAAGCGGCATGGGCCTGTGGCGCTGATCCATGTGGATGCCCATGCGGACGTCAATGACGAGATGTTTGGCGAACGTGAAACCCACGGAACGGTTTTTCGGCGCGCCCATGAAGAAGGGCTGATCCAAGCTGATAAGACGTACCAAGTGGGGCTGCGAGGTACCGGATATGGGGCAGAGGACTTCAAAGAGGCTGCCGGTTGGGGTTTTCAACAGTTTTTAGCCCACGAATTGTGGGGGCGCGATCTGAATACACTGGGTGCTGAAATTCGACGCGATATTGGCGATCTGCCGACATACATCAGCTATGATATCGACAGTCTGGACCCGGCCTTTGCCCCCGGCACAGGCACACCAGAAGTTGGCGGGCTGACAACGCCACAAGCCTTGCAATTGATCCGGGCTTTGCGCGGCGTGAATGTTGTGGGGTGTGATCTGGTTGAGGTGTCGCCGCCCTACGACACCACGGGCAACACGGCATTGACTGGGGCGAATTTGCTTTATGAGATGTTGTGTATCCTGCCCGGCGTGGCGTATCGCTGAAAGCGCTAGGTTGAGTATTTGGGGAACAATGAAGGGACGGGGATGCGCTTTTTGATCTATGGTTTGGCTGCGTTGGTGGCGGTTGTGATTGTGATTGCCGCCTTTATACGCTTTGCCCCAACTGATCCGGCGGTGTGGAATGCGCCGATCACGGTTTCAGAGGATGTAGACTTTGAGGGCGGCACGATCCGGGTTCTGGCGGCGGATGAGGAGATGTTTGCGCGTGTGGACAGCGCGATGCGTGAACTGGCGCGCACGCGCGTGATGACAGGATCTCTGCAAGAGCAGCGCATTACATACGTCACGCGTTCGGCCCTGTGGGGGTTTCCCGATTATACCACAGTGCAATTCAATGACGGTGTTTTGAAGCTGTACGGTCGATTGCGCTTTGGGCGTTCAGATTTGGGCGTCAACGGCGAACGATTGCAGCGGGTTTTGCGGCGCGCTGAGGGAGGATGACAGGCAGCCTTCCTGCATTTCGCGCCACATCGGCACGTTCTGTGACATCTGGCATTGCGCCATGAACATGCGTCCATCGACTTGCAGGCAGATGGTTTCGCCCAGCTCAATTCGGTTGCGTTGTTTGTCGGTGCAGAAGCATTCCACGGTTCTACCACCGGGGTAGGTTGCATCGGCCAGAGCGGGGCTGCTTATGAGCAGTGTCATTATGATCGCACGTTTCATGAGCATATCCTAACACAGTAGACCTCTTGACCATAGCCCCCCCTTGGATCAAACCCGCGTTATGATCCCTCAAGACCGCCTTTTTCAAATCACCCAGCGCTTCCAGTACCTTGAAGCAGCGATGTCTGACGGCAGCGGGGATATTGCTGCACTGGCCAAGGAATATTCCGACCTGAAGCCGATTGTGGAACAGATCGAGAGTTATTTGGCGCTTGTTGATGGTCTGGCTGAGGCACGTGCGATGCTGGATGATCCGGATATGGCTGAGTTGGCGCGCGAAGAGGTTCAGACCCTTAAGGATGCGTTGCCAGAAGCTGAGGCTGGTTTGCAAATCGCACTGTTGCCCAAGGACGCCGCTGACGCCCGCCCGGCTATGCTTGAAATCCGCCCCGGCACGGGCGGCGACGAGGCTGCATTGTTCGCAGCCGACTTGTTTCGCATGTACATGCGCTACGCAGAGGCACGCGGCTGGAAAGTCGACGTGATCGAAGAACAAGCGACAGAGCTTGGTGGCCTTAAGGAAGTTGTGGCCCATGTCACAGGGCAGAACGTCTTTGCCCGGATGAAATACGAATCCGGTGTGCACCGTGTGCAACGTGTGCCCAGCACCGAAAGCGGCGGGCGCATTCACACATCCGCAGCCACTGTGGCTGTGCTGCCCGAAGCTGAAGACGTCGATATTGAAATCAAGACAAACGATATTCGCATCGATACCATGCGATCCTCTGGGGCAGGTGGGCAGCACGTCAACACCACTGATTCAGCCGTTCGCATCACGCACTTGCCAACGGGGCTTGTTGTCACCAGCAGCGAAAAGTCACAACACCGCAATCGCGAGATCGCGATGCAGGTGTTGCGTGCCCGGCTCTATGATCTAGAACGCAGCCGTGTTGACAGTGAACGCAGCGCGGACCGGGCGGCGCAGGTTGGATCGGGCGATCGTTCTGAGCGCATCCGCACTTATAACTTTCCACAGGGGCGCATGACGGATCACCGGATCAACTTGACACTTTATAAGTTAGATCAGGTGATGCAGGGCGATTTGGACGAAGTGGTGGATGCGCTGACCGCAGACGCTCAGGCCCGCTTGATGGCCGAGATGGGCTCGTGACGGCCGCCCAGGCGATGGCCGCGGCGACGGCGCGTTTGCGGGCGGCAGGCGTGCCTGACCCAGCAAGGGACGCGCGCGTATTGCTGGCGCATGCAGCACAAGTGGACGCTGCGCGTGTGACGTTGATCGCACCCGAAGACATCGCACCTGACATTGCTGAACGTTACGATCAGTTGATTTCTTTGCGCGCCGTGCGCGTCCCCGTCAGCCATTTGATAGGAAAGCGCGCGTTCTATGGGCGCGACTTTAAAGTCAGCAAAGATGTGCTGGACCCACGCCCAGAATCTGAAACCTTGATCGAAGCGGCGCTCAGCGAGGGCTTTGCCGACGTTCTTGATCTTGGCACCGGGTCGGGCTGTTTGTTGGTGACGCTTCTGGCTGAACGCACGACTGCAAGTGGGATCGGTGTGGACCTAAGCGAAGCGGCCTGCTTGCAGGCCAGTGCCAACGCTGTGATGCACGCGTTGGCGGATCGCGCGCGCATTGTGCAAGGTGATTGGTTTGAACCTGTCGAGGGGCGTTTTGATCTGATTGTGTCCAATCCACCGTATCTTGCGAGCGACGAAATGGATGATGTTGCGCCTGAGTTGCGTGACTATGAACCACGCATGGCACTGACAGATGAAGGTGACGGACTGTCGGCCTACCGAGTGATTGCGGAAACTGCCGGTAGCTATTTAACCTCCTCGGGGCGAGTCATTTGCGAGTTTGGCTGGACACAAGGGGACGCGGTGGCAGAAATTTTTGACAACCACGGATGGGGCGATGTGCGCTTGTTGGCAGACCTTGACGGGCGGATGCGTGTCTTGGTTGCGCAAAATCCGGCGTGAGTCCCGTGAAAATGCCAAAAATTGGCCTTTTGCTCTTGTCGCGAAGGCGAATGCGTGTTTATTCACGTACCAGACGCTGAGGCCTTGGGCCGTGCATTACGCTGGCGTCACATCCAAACGATCGCCGAGAGAATTCATCAGGTGCTGACAACGCGCCGCGGCAGGTCACAAAGCACACGCCAATGAGCGGAACATAACTTCATGAAATCTTCGAGATCACGGTCACGATCAAAAGGCAATCGCAATCGCGGTTCAAACAATAACGGTGGTGGCAACGTCATCAACCGCGTGTTTGACAGCTCGGGCCCTGAGGGCAAAGTGCGTGGCACGCCACAGCAGATCATCGACAAATATAACCAGCTGGCACGGGATTCTCATCTGTCCGGCGACCGGGTCGCTACGGAGAACTTTCAGCAACACGCCGAACATTACTTGCGTCTGCTCAGCGAGGCGACACGCGAAATTGAGGCGCGTCGCGAAGAACAAGAACGCCAGAACCGCGAGCGGCAGGCCGAACGTGATCGTCAGGCCGAACGTGACCGCGAGCGCAATCAACAGCGCGCGGAGCAACCAAGCCCAGTGGCGGCGGACCCCGCGGCAGCACCGCAGCCTGATATCGTTGAGGCAAACAGTGAAAGCGGTCTGGTGGAAACACCTGAAAGCCAGCCCAAACCAAAAGCGCGGCGTACGCGCAAGCCCAAGCCTAAGCCCGAAGCAGCACCCGCCGCATCGGAGGCGCCCGTCGCATCAGAGCCA
>CAZJAW010000085.1:0-8363 GCA_964544035.1 uncultured Rhodobacterales bacterium | reverse complement strand
GACAGGTCTTTGGCCCGACGCCCGAGGGGTTTTTGCTTGTCTTGGATGAAGCCCCGAACGAAGGCGTTCGGAGTTGCGCCGTGGAGTGGGCTGGCCAAGAAAAAACCGAAGAAGAATTGGCTTGGCGCTATGATCAACTGTCAGAGGGGCTTTATGTGCCCGATGGCGAATGGTTGGTCAGCAATGAATGGATCGAGCCACGCGTTATAGTACGCATCGACACAACAGATGAACTCACGATCTATACGGTGGTGGAGACTGACCTTGAGAGTTAGGACACGCGTGATAGCGGTTGCTTGCGGTGTTTTGGCATCACTTGGCCTGCCACAGGTTTCTGCTGCACAGGACAATGCGGTGTTCGACCGCGCATTTGGGGAATGTGCACGTTACATTTTCGCCCGACCTGCTGACGATTGGGCGTTTGAAACACCCCCTGCCGCGCTTGATAGTCACGAGGGCGGATTAAGGGCGACGGTTGTGCATCCACAGGGGTCTGCCGGGAATTTTGATATGGTCGTTGGCTTTACCCAAGGGAAAAGCACTTCGACGTCTTCGGGAAGTTGGGCCTGTAGTGGTGTCGGGTCAAAAGCGCCGGAGTGGGCTGTTTTTGAAGCAACCGGTTGGGTCAGTGTGGATGCGAGACTGCGTGCTGCGGGTCTGGTTGAATTGAATTTTCCGGGACCGCAACGGGCTTACGCGGACTGCCTTGCGGATGCGCCTGACACTTATGTTTTGTTTGCTGCAGGCGAGGGTGACCGTGTGACTTTTGCTGCGACCACTGGGCTCGAGGCAGCCGCGTTTTGCACCTCTTTGGGATGGAAAGGATAAGCGATGTACGATCAGCTGATCTATGCGATGGAGGTCTTTTTGAATGGCCTGATGGCGGGGGTGATGTATGCACTTGTGGCGCTGGGCTTTGTCCTGATCTTTAAGGCTTCCGGCATTTTCAACTTTGCCCAAGGCGTCATGGCGCTGTTTGCGGCGATGACGCTTGTGGGGCTGCAAACGGGGCAAGTGCCGTTTTACCACATGATCAACGCGATCTTTGGTACCAACATTCACCATTTTGGGTGGGAGCTGCATTCGATCATCGCCATTTTGCTGACGGTGGTGGTGATGATTGGCCTCGCTTGGGCGGTTCAACGGTTTATTTTCAGCAAGCTCGTGGGCCAAGAACCAATCCTATTGTTCATGGCGACCATTGGTTTGGCCTATTTGCTGGAAGGTGTGGCTGATCTAATGTGGGGGTCCGAAATCAAAACGTTGAACGTCTGTTTGACGGCGGGCACATGTTTGCCGCAGGGCATCAACACAGCGATCGACGAGGCGACCTTTGGTGTCTTTGGGTACGGGTTCTTTATCGACAATCTGGACATCACAGCCACCATCATTGCGGTTATTCTGGTGGCCGCCTTGGTCGCGTTTTCACAGTACACAAAGCAGGGCCGCGCAATGCGTGCTGTGGCGGATGACCATCAGGCGGCTTTGTCGGTTGGCGTATCTCTGAACTATATCTGGATATTGGTCTGGTCTGTGGCGGGTTTTGTCGCGTTGGTGGCGGGCGTCATGTGGGGTGCAAAATCTGGCGTGCAGTTTTCGCTGTCTTTGATTGCCCTCAAGGCGTTGCCCGTTTTGATGCTGGGCGGCTTTACGTCGATCCCCGGCGCGATTGTCGGAGGCCTGATTATTGGTGTTGGAGAGAAGCTGTTTGAGTTCTTCATGTCTTCCACTGATCTGGCTGGTGCTTTGTTTGGCTTTACCATGAACGCGACCGAGAACTGGTTTGCCTATGTACTTGCTTTGATCTTCCTTGTGTTCCGACCGCAGGGCTTATTCGGGGAGAAGATCATTGAGCGCGTGTGACTCTCATTCCAGCTGTCGAAACATCACGACGGTCATGGCGGCAAGCACTGTGATCGCCAATGTCGTCGACAACACGATGTCGCGGGTCAATACTAGGGCCACCCCAGCGCAAATCGTTAGTACCAAAATGCATAGCAGCACGGTTGGCCCGATGCCTGTACGGGTTTTGTCCTGTCGCCCACTGCCGGGCAAGCAATTCTCTGGTGAATGCGCGTCATCCACCGAATCCATCAGCTCTGCTTTAGCCGCGGCCAAGTCGATGGCATTGATTTCGCCCCGCGCATGCGCGGCATCGAGGCGACGGATGTCGTCCAATATTGCAGTCATAGTTCCCACTCCAATTTCCCGCCCCGTAGGTGCCAAGGAAATTTGGGCGAAATGTGGCAACTTTAGAAAACCTCATAGTGTGGTTAACGCAGCGCTTTCTGTAAGCGCAGCAAGGGAGGCGACGCATGCTGTATCGTGAAGCGGGTGATTTTTCGACGACATATCCGCAGGATAGTCAAACCTTTCCGATCAAGTTTGACCGTTATCGGTATTACCTCGTTCTGATCGTGGCGGCCTTTGTGATGCCGTTTGTGATGAACGATTATCTGGTCAATTCGATCTTTTTACCCTTTTTGATCTATGCGATTGCCGCCATTGGGTTGAACATTCTGGTTGGCTATTGCGGGCAAGTGAGCCTTGGCACTGGCGGGTTCATGGCTGTTGGCGCCTATGCTTGTTACAAGCTGATGACGTCATTTCCGGATGTGAACATCTTTTTCCATGTGATCCTTGCAGGTGGAATTACAGCGCTGGTTGGCACGGCGTTTGGCCTGCCGAGTTTACGCATTAAGGGGTTTTATCTGGCTGTGGCGACGCTTGCGGCGCAGTTTTTCCTTGTTTGGTTGTTCAATAAAGTCAGCTGGTTTTACAACCATTCCGCCTCTGGCCAAATTACTGCGCCTGAACGGTCGCTTTTTGGTATCAACGTGACAGGCCCCAATACAGAGGCTTGGGCGACCTATTTATTCTGCCTTGTCTTTACAGTTGCCGCCGCGATCATCGCACGCAATTTGACGCGCGGTTCGGTCGGGCGCCAATGGATGGCAATTCGTGATATGGATATCGCCGCCGAAATCATCGGGGTGAACCCGCTTAAGGCTAAGTTAACTGCGTTTGCGATCAGTTCGTTTTTTGTCGGCGTATCAGGAGCATTGTTTTTTGCGGTGTATCTAGGGGCGGTTGAGGTTGGTGAGGTGTTTGGCATTACCAAGTCTTTCCTCGTACTCTTCATGATTATCATTGGCGGATTGGGATCAATCTTTGGCGCGTTTGCCGGGGCTGCATTCTTGGTGGTGTTGCCAGTTTTGTTGAAATTGGTGGGTGTCGATCTGTTGGGTTGGCCCACGGATATCGTAGCGCATTTCAATCTGGTGATTGTGGGTGCGCTGATCATCATGTTCCTGATCCTTGAACCACACGGGCTGGCGCAGTTGTGGCGCGTGGCGAAAGAGAAATTGAGATTGTGGCCCTTCCCGCATTGACGGGATGGTTACGAAGAATGGCGGGGTAAAACCTTGCCTTATGGACGGCCCAAAGGGCCACACGTCGGATAAAACCAATGGGAGGAAAAAACCGATGAAGATGAAGCTAGCAACTTGGGCGACGGCGGCCATGATGGCGGCAAGCCCTGCGCTTGCGGACCTTGTGTTCCCGAGCCTTAGCTATCGGACGGGCCCTTTTGCGGCGGGCGGTATTCCGTTTGCGGATGGGTATGCGGATTACTTTACCATGCTCAACGCCCGTGACGGCGGCATTGGTGGCGAGGTGACGCGCGTCTTGGAGTGTGAAACAGCATACAACACGGAAAAAGGTGTTGAGTGTTATGAGTCTACCAAGGGTGAGGGTTCGTTGATTTATCAACCCCTGTCCACTGGCATCACCTATCAGCTGATCCCAAAAGCGGCTGCGGACGGCATTCCGTTGCACACGATGGGTTATGGTCGGACGTCTGCCAAGAACGGTAAAGTGTTCAGCCATACCTTCAACTATCCTGTGAACTATTGGGACGGTGCGTCTGCCGGTGTGAACCACTTCCTTGAGGAGTCTGGCGGATCCCTTGAAGGCAAGAAGATCACCTTGCTGCACTTCAACGGCGCCTACGGCAAAGAGCCGATCCCGACCCTTGAGGCACTGTCGGAAAAGCATGGCTTTAAGTTCAATGCCATCGCGGTTGATTTCCCGGGGCAAGAACAGAAATCTCAGTGGCTGCAAATTCGTCGCGAGCGCCCTGATTACGTTCTGTTTTGGGGCTGGGGTGTTATGAACCAAGTTGCGGTCCAAGAAGCCGCGAACATCCGTTTCCCGATGGAGAACTTCATGGGCATTTGGTGGTCCGGTGCCGAAATTGATGTGCTGCCAGCTGGTGATGGTGCCAATGGTTACAAAGCCATTGCCTTCCACAACGTCGGCAGCGACTTCCCGATCTTTAATGACATTCAAAAATACGTCCTTGATGCGGGCACGGCTGCTGGTGCAGGCGACAACGTTGGCACAGTTCTTTACAACCGCGGCCTTTATGCGGCGTTCTTGGCTGCCGAAGCTGTCAAAGATGCGCAAAAGGCATCCGGAAAAGCGGACGTCGCCCCAAGTGACGTGCGTGATGCCATGGAAAACCTTGTCATTGACGAGGCGCGCATGGCTGCAGCTGGTTTGCCTGGGTTTGGTCCAGAATTTTCCGTTTCGTGTGAAAACCACGGCGGCGATGGTTTGGCCGCTGTGGCGCAATGGGATGCAGGGGCCAAAACATGGTCGCTTATCTCCGAATTCAAGCCATCTGATGCATCCGTCGTAAACCCGCTGATCGAGGCAGACAGCGCGGCCTATGCTGCGGAAAACAACATCGAAGCACGCTGTAACTAAGCGTGGATTGGTCCGGCGGCGGGTGTGGAACCCGCCGCCGGGCAACGTATAATTTTGACAAGGTAGACCCTTATGTTGGACGCCCAAACTGAAACCGAGACCGTTCTTGAGGTCAGCAATATTGAGGTGATCTATAACCACGTGATCCTTGTGTTGAAGGGCGTCAGCCTGAAGGTGCCCAAGGGCGGTATCACGGCTTTGCTTGGTGGCAATGGTGCGGGCAAGACCACGACCCTCAAAGCGATTTCCGGCCTGTTGGCGAGCGAACGCGGCGAGGTGACCAAGGGGTCAATCCAGTATCGGGGTGAAGATACTGCGGACGCCGACCCAGCTGATTTGGTGAAGAAGGGTGTCGTGCAGGTCATGGAGGGCCGACACTGTTTTGAGCATCTAACGGTTGAGGAAAACCTATTGACTGGCGCCTATACGCGCGCTGACGGAAAGGGTGCAATCGCTGCGGACCTCGAGATGGTTTACACCTACTTCCCGCGGTTGCGGGACCGGCGCAAATCTCAAGCTGGGTACACCAGCGGCGGAGAGCAGCAGATGACGGCGATTGGCCGAGCGCTGATGTCGCGGCCCGAGACGATTTTGTTAGACGAGCCGTCGATGGGTTTAGCACCCCAATTGGTCGAACAGATTTTTGAGATCGTGAAGTCGGTGAACGAGAATGAAGGTGTGACGTTCTTGCTGGCCGAGCAGAATACCAATGTTGCCCTGCGGTTTGCGCACTATGGGTATATTCTGGAATCTGGTCGTGTGGTTATGGATGGCACTGCCGCCGATTTGCGAGAGAACCCGGACGTGAAGGAATTCTATCTGGGCATGTCGGAAGAGGGGCGCAAATCGTTTCGAGATGTGCGGTCTTACCGCAGGCGAAAGCGCTGGCTGAGCTGATGGAGAAAGTCGCGTGTCGCACTCCGGCTGTTGGACGCGACGGGGTGACAAATATCCCGAAGTGGAAGTTTGATGCGGTGCGCGCCGCGATCTTGGACACGCTGACCAAGGGGCCGGTCTTTTTCAAAGATTTGAACGAAGCGGTGGCAGCGCGTTTGGATGAGGCAAGTTTGGCTGAGCTTGGAAACTTGGGTTGGCATGTGGTGACGGTAAAGTTGGAACTTGAGGTGCGGGGCGAGGTAATGCGTCTTGATGTCAAAGGTCCGCAACAGATCAAGGCGGTTTAGGCGATGACATATTTTGACGATTTGGAAACCCGCAGCGGGGACCAACGTGCTGCAGATCAATTGCTTGCGGCAAATGCGCAGATCGCGCGCGTCGCGGCGGCTGCGGATACATGTCTGCCGGATGTTGGCAAGCTGCAATCGCTGGATGATTTGCGCCGGTTGCCAGTTCTGCGCAAATCTGAGTTGGCGGCGTGGCAAGCAGACAAACCCCCTTTTGGGGGCATCCCTGTGTCGGGCGTGGCCCATGTGTTTCAATCTCCGGGGCCGATTTATGAACCAGGTGGCATCACGCCCGATTGGTGGCGTATGGGGCGTTTCCTGCATGCCATTGGAATTGGTGCCAGCGACATTGTGCAGAACTGTTTTGGCTATCATCTGACGCCGGCGGGGATGATGTTTGAATCAGGTGCGCGCGCAGTTGGCGCGACTGTGTTGCCGGCGGGAACCGGGCAAACTGAATTGCAGGTCACGGCCGCGCGCGACATTGGCACGACGGCTTATGCAGGCACGCCGGATTATCTGAAGGTGATCCTTGATAAAGCCGACGCGCTGGGTGTGACGTTGAAGTTCACCCGCGCGGCGGTGGGCGGTGGCGCTTTGTTTCCTTCGTTGCGTCAGGAATACGCAGATCGCGGGATCACCTGTATGCAGTGCTATGCCACTGCTGATCTGGGCAATATCGCTTACGAGACCCCGGCACTTGAGGGCATGATCGTGGACGAAGGTGTGATCGTTGAAATCGTAACTCCGGGGACTGGCGATCCGGTGCCAGAGGGCGAAGTCGGCGAGGTGGTCGTGACTTCTTTAAATCCGGATTATTCACTGATCCGTTTTGCTACCGGCGATATGAGTGCGATTATGCCCGGTCAAAGCCCCTGCGGACGCACCAATATGCGCATCAAAGGTTGGATGGGTCGGGCGGATCAAACGACCAAGATCAAAGGCATGTTCGTGCGCCCTGAACAGGTCGCAGCTTTGGTTGGCAAACATCCGGAAGTGACCCGCGCGCGCGTGATCGCACAGCGCGAAGGACAGCAGGATATTATGACTGTGCAGTTGGAAAGCACGGGGTCTGACCCGCAAGCCTATGCTGCCAGTGTTGCAGAGACGTTGAAGCTGAAAGGTACTGTCGAAGTACATGCACCCGGGGCATTGCCCAAAGACGGCCTCGTGATCGAAGATCAGCGCGGCTACGATTGACGGTGTCCAAGTTTGTTGTGCATTGATCGGTTCGGTGACCGTGCCTCAATTTTTGCTTTGAAATGTGCACATCCAAGCACTGGAAACCCGAGCGAAAACGTAAGATAAAACGCGCGACGCAACTAAGGCTCGCTCTTTGTCTTTGTCCTTGATCAAACCAAATATCGCACGCGGTTCGCCGCGCCTTTTATCTTGGGGTGCATTCGCGGTTGCAGGCATGTGCCTGTTGCCGATGCTCGCAGTGCTTATTGCAGCACTGACGGGGGGCACGGACACTGTTGCGCATTTGGCCAGCAGCGTGTTGGGGCGTTACGCCGCCAATACCGGATTACTGGTCGTGCTGGTGTCGCTGGGCACCTTTGCCGTCGGCGTTGGATCGGCATGGTTGGTCACTATGACCCGCTTTCCCGGTGTGCGCGTGTTTGAGATTGCGCTAGTGGTGCCGTTGGCCTTTCCGGCCTATGTGCTGGCCTATGCCTATACGCATGTTTTGGACCATCCAGGCATTGTGCAGACGTCTTTGCGCACCCTGATGGGGTGGGGTCCGCGCGATTATTGGTTCCCCGAGATACGTTCCTTGGGTGGCGCTGCTGTTATGCTGGTGCTGGTGCTTTACCCATACGTTTATCTGTTGGCGCGCGCGTCATTCTTGCAGCAAAGCGGGTCGACCTTTATGGCGGCGCGGGCGTTGGGGTCGCGTCCGTTGGTCGCGTTTTGGAGAGTCAGTTTGCCGCTTGCGCGTCCAGCGATTGCCGCCGGTGTCTTGCTTGCTGTGATGGAGACGATCGCCGACTTTGGCACCGTCGCTTATTTTGGGGTGCAGACCTTTGCCACAGGTATTTACACCAGTTGGTTTTCTTTGGCGGATCGCGCGGGGGCTGCGCAGCTGGCGATGTGTTTGCTCACTTTCGCGCTTTTGTTGGCGGTGCTTGAACGCAAACAGCGTGGGCAGGCAAAATATCACGACCCAAGTCGCGGACAAAAGGAGCATCCGCCCATTGAACTGGCGGGCTGGCAAGCGGCGTTTGCGCTGATCTTATGCGGTTTGCCTGTGCTATTGGGGGCGGTGGTTCCGGTGATTGCCTTGCTGAGCCTCGGTATCGGGTCGGAACAGGATTTGTTCAGTCCGCGCTATATTGGGTTCATCCGACATTCGTTGACGTTGGCCGGATTGGCCGCTGGGCTGACGCTCGCTCCGGCGATCCTGCG
>CAZJAW010000084.1:0-8407 GCA_964544035.1 uncultured Rhodobacterales bacterium | reverse complement strand
CGAAGGTGATGAGGTCGTGACGCCGCCTTCCGTTGCGGGAGCGGGAACAATCGCGTCGCCGGTCAGTGCGGTAGAGGAGGGTGGAGGTGTCGCATCAAGCACAGCATCGGGTTCTACAGGGGGATACACCACAATCCAGACGAGAATCACGAGGAAACTCAGTGCCGTTGCAAGAATGAGGTTCTTGTTTTGATCGTCCATTGGGACCGCCACCTGCTGACTGAAACTTTGGACGGGTTCAACAGAGTGCAGGCCAAAAGGTCAAGCAGATTCGCCCATTTTCAAGGCTATGCCAATTCGCAGCACCTTTGACACAATGAGCTTTTGGTGCCTCTCACTGCCACGCCTGCGCACAGGTTGCACATAGGGCCATGTGGGAATCAGCGACAGGCGACAAAGGTGCGGCAATGTTCGCTTCTTATTTGCTGGAACGCCGCATGGGAATTGGTGGTGCGTCTTGCAACTTGGCTTCGTGCGCGCGCACCCAATCCAGCGTTCTATCGAATGGCATCGGACGGGCGATGCCAAACCCTTGCACGTAGTCGCAACCCAGTTGAGCCAGCAATGCGTGTTCGCCGACAGTTTCGACCCCTTCGGCAAGGGTTTCGATTCCGAGGCGTTCGGCCATCGTTAGCACAGCACTAATCATTCGTTGCTGTTCTGGGTCTCGATCTGCCTTCATGACAAAGGACCGGTCAATCTTGATCCGGCTCACACCGAAACGGCGTATGGAGGAGATTGAGGCGTGGCCGGTGCCAAAATCGTCCAAGTCGATACGACACCCCAGTTCGGTTAGCGCATTGATATTGCGCGTAATTGTGTCGTCCAATGTGTCCGTCACAACAGTCTCTAAAATTTCGACGGCCAACCGATCTGGCGTTAGGCCGAACCGGTCCAGTTCCCACCGAATTTTATCGACCAAGCGCGGGTTGCTGAGTTCAGATCCACTGAAATTGACACCGACGTGGGGCACTTTAATACCCGCCGCGTCCCACGCTTTGAGTGCGGTAAAGGTGTGATACATCATGACTTCAGCCAAGCGTTCCAACAAACCGGACTCTTCAACGGCCGGCAAAAATTCTGCGGGAGAGATTGCGCCGCGTTCGGTGTGTATCCACCGCGCAAGGGCTTCGAATCCAGTGACTTTGCCTGTGTCGGTCGAAATCTGTGGTTGAAACCAAGGTTGAATTTGGCCTTGTTCAAGGGCGGCGACGACTTCATCACGCAGACTAGCGCGGCTCTTGAGACGTGAGTGTAGTTCTGCTGAGTATGCTCGAATGGAGGCAGGTCCGCGTCTTTGCGCCTCATTCAATGCTGCAATTGCCCCATTGATCCAATCTTGACCGGTGCTTCCCGGCGCACGTGGCAGCAAGCAAAACCCAATACTTGCAGATACATAAATGGCGGTTCCGTCGACAGCGATGGGTTCTTCGATGGCCTGTTGAATGCGACCGCTCAATTGTATGCAGCTTTCGAGATCAAGGTGCTTTACCGAAGCGAGGCAAACCGCAAAGCGACTGTCACCAATGCGACTTAGAACATCGGTGCCCCTTGCGACAGAATGAATGCGTTGCCCAACCGATTTTAAAACGTCGTCGATTACACCAGGTTCAAACCGCCCCGACAGCGCCGTAAATTCATCTAACTCTATCGCAAGAACCGCACTGGTTAGATTTTTTTCGGGGGCATCTTCCCGCGTGGCCTGAACTTTGAGTCGAAAAGTATCGGGTGCAATGAGACCGGTTTGCGCAGCTCGGGCGATACGACGGTTGATCACCCCCTCAAATCCACCAAACAAAGCCCAGAGCACCGGGATGCTGAGCGCTATGATGACAAGAGCCGCTTCGCCGCCAAACCAGAAACCGGCAAGACAGAGGGCCGGTATAAAAGTCAGCATATGTGGTCCCAACAGCGCAGTAGCCACCTGACTTTTGAATTCAGATGCGGAATTTGGCAGGCGAAAACGCATTGTGGGTTCCTTCTCGTGTGGCCTGCCCAAGCTCGAACAAGCCGGGGCAGTCATAGGAGAGGGAAGTAAGCCGGTCTTTAACGGAGGTCCGAATTCTCGTTCAAATTTTCCTCAATTTGCTCAGGCCGCAGTGAAAGTCCTAGAAAATCAAAAAGTTTCGAATCAAGCAAATGCGAAGGACGAGTGTTCATTAGGGCGCGAAACATGGTTTGGCGGCGTCCGGGACTGTTGGTTTCCCAGCCGTCAAGAATTTGTTTGACTTGCTGGCGTTGCAATCCGTCCTGACTGCCACACAAGTCACAAGGAATGATGGGATACTGCATTGCTTGTGCAAATTTCTCGCAATCCGCTTCCGCCACGTGGGCCAGCGGTCGAAAAAGGAACAAGTCCCCTTCTTCATTCACCAGTTTGGGCGGCATCGTCGCCAAGCGCCCGCCATGAAACAAGTTCATAAAAAACGTTTCCAGAATGTCATCACGGTGGTGGCCAAGGACAACAGCGGAACATCCTTCTTCGCGCGCAATTCGGTACAATATTCCACGCCGAAGCCGCGAACACAGTGCACAAAACGTGCGCCCTGCCGGGATTTTGTCCATGACGATAGAATAGGTGTCTTGATATTCGATCCGGTGGGGCACACCCATGCGTTGCAAGAACTCAGGCAGAACGGTAGCGGGAAAGCCCGGTTGCCCCTGATCCAGATTGCAGGCAAGAATATCCACCGGCAACAAGCCCCGCCATTGCAATTCGTATAAAACGGCAAGCAGTGTATAGCTGTCCTTGCCGCCGGACAAACAAACCAACCACTTTTGGCGCGGCCCATCGGCCTTTATCATACCGTATTGCTCAAGCGCCTCACGCGTGTTGCGTACAATGCGTTTGCGCAGTTTTTTGAACTCGGTCGTTTGCGGCGCGCCGTGAAACAACGGGTGAATATCGTCTGGTTGATCAAGCATGTCTTTGGCCTAAAGGATCACGTCGGTGCAATCAATTGCCGTCTTTAGGTAAGTCGAGCGTCGATGTAATTGTTGCGTCAGGCAAGTTCATACGAAACAGAATAGCCCCCGCTTGCGTGGTATAGATCACGTCAAGTGCGTTCCTCGACAAGGGGGCCACGCTCAAGACACTTACAGCGTTGTCAACAAACAATGTTTCGCCGGACCAGTCAGAGGGGATGAAGTGTAAATCGGCCATATCAGTACTGTTAAGGCGCCCGTCGCCATTGGTATCTGTTTCGATCACGGCCATAATAAATCCCAAAAAGACATCTGCGCCCGTCGGGCCAATGAAGTGGATCTGTTCTTGGCTTTTGATGAACCTGTCCTCATTTGAAAACAGCCACCGGGTTATCTGTGAGGAACTGTCCACGATCAGGTAGTTGGAAACAGCACCTTACGATCC
Source organism: uncultured Rhodobacterales bacterium (assembly GCA_964544035.1). Classification (GTDB taxonomy): domain Bacteria; phylum Pseudomonadota; class Alphaproteobacteria; order Rhodobacterales; family Rhodobacteraceae; genus Tateyamaria. Next base: position 5,037 of record CAZJAW010000084.1, on the reverse strand, counting down.
TTTCGACGCGACCCAATCGGCGCTTTCTTGTTGAACGAATTGCGGTAATGCATAGACACCTGCAACCGCGCTTTTTGTTGGCGGCCCTAGCCACGTGCGAGGTTCCGAGGGGTCGTTTCGGTCTGCAGGCTGTGCTGGATTTACAGGGATCACAGTCGGTTCGTCGCGCGACCAGCTGCTGATCGTATTCCAACTTAATGCGCTGACGATCAGGATCAGCCCCAAGGCTAAGGCGACGCCATTAAAGCGCCAAACCCACGTGAAGAATTTGTTGTCCGTCATTCTTCCTTCTTACCATCGGAAACTGGATCATAACCATCACCGCCCCAGGGATGGCAGCGACTTATGCGATGTGCGGCCATCCATGCGCCTTTGATTGCGCCGTGTTTTTTCAATGCATCCAAAGCGTAGGCGCTGCACGTGGGCTGGTAGCGACAGTTAAACCCGACCCATGGCGAAAAAATAAGGCGATAGGCGTGCACAGGAAGTGAAAAAATAAAGGCCAGCGGGCTCATGTCGCGCGTGCCACTGCATCGCGCAGATCGTCCAGCAGGTCTGTGAACGGACGCTGAGCCGTGACGTCCGCGCGTCCGATCAAAACGTAGTCAAAGCCGGGGGTGCCATGTACAGGCAACACCTGTCTCGCGATTTCGCGTAAGCGCCGCTTGGCTCTGTTGCGCGCAACTGCGTTGCCGACCTTTTTTGAACAGGTAAACCCGACGCGGATCGCATCACCTTCGCCATGCGGGCGGTACTGCATTACAAATGCAGGCGTCACCAAACGTCGTGCACGTGCGGCGCGTAAGAAATCTGCCCGCGTTGTAAGTGTTTTTAAATGCAAAAGCCCCGCCGCAGGCGCGCCTTGTCCAACGGTGTCGTTGGGCAAAGGGGCCTTCGGCGGGGTCATTTGAACACCTGTGGCGGCGCGGTTTACGCGCTCAGCGACTTCCGTCCGCGGGCGCGGCGGTTGTTAAGGATCTTGCGGCCAGCTTTGGTTGCCATGCGCGCACGGAAACCGTGACGCCGTTTGCGCACGAGGTTCGAAGGTTGAAAGGTGCGTTTCATCGCTTTGGCTCCGGATATGATGGCCCACGTCCCGCGGATTCGGGGGCAGGGCAGTATTGCAAGCCCGTCCTCTAAAGCGCGCCTGCGGGCAAGTCAAACCCTTGGGCGTGGAAAAATGGATCACTTGCAACAAAACGTCTGCCGAACGGGCAATATGTTTCAAACAGTGGCTAAAACCCCCATATTTTCAGAGAATTGGTTCAAGCGCGCGTGATACGCCTGTTTTCCGGGGTGTGAAGTTAACATTTTGGGGTCACAAGGAAAACAAATTCCGGAGGCAGTGTGCTGCGCGAAGAGAACGAGGAACCCAAAATGTCTGATACGAGCCAGTCAACCAGCAACGGCCTTCTGCGTAAGCTACCAATAGTTATCATACTGTGTGTGGCCGCCATCGGAGCGTTCACTTTGCGTGACTATTTGAGTTTCGACACACTTGCTGAAAATCGCGAATCCTTGCTGGCGTTCCGGGACAATAATTTTGTGCTGACAGTGCTCGCCTTTGTTGCTGCATACGCTGCGGTTGTTGCGTTTTCATTGCCCGGCGCGACGGTGATGACGTTGACTGGCGGCTTTTTGTTCGCGACCTTTCCTGGCGCGCTATTTAACGTTACGGGCGCGACGCTCGGTGCCATTGGTATCTTTTTGGCGGCGCGTTGGGGTTTGGGTGACAAACTTGCAGCCAAAATGGACACAGGCGAAGGCATCGTCAAAAAGATCAAAGAGGGTATCGACGAAAATCAGTGGTCGATGCTGTTCCTCATCCGGCTTGTGCCTGCTGTGCCATTCTTTGTGGCCAACCTTGTGCCTGCCTTAGTTGGTGTGCCGCTGAGCAGATTTGCAATTTCCACGTTCTTTGGCATCATTCCGGGGGCTGTTGTGTTTACTTCCGTCGGTGCTGGCCTTGGTGCGGTATTTGACCGTGGTGAAACACCGAATTTGGGAATTATTTTTGAACCTTCGATCCTGTTGCCAATTCTGGGTCTTTGTGTGCTTGCTGCCTTACCCATCGTTCTGAAAGCCGTGCGCGGTAAAAAAGGTCTGTAAGTCACTATGAAACGAATAAAAACTGATGTTCTGGTTATTGGCGCCGGATCAGGCGGTCTGTCTGTTGCTGCGGGCGCATCCCAGATGGGGGCCAAAGTTGTCCTTCTGGAAGGGCACGAGATGGGCGGCGACTGCCTGAACTTTGGTTGCGTACCCTCCAAGGCTTTGATTGCCAGCGGCAAAGCGGCCTATACGCAAAGCCATAGCTCGGTTTTTGGCGTCGCAGATATTACGCCAAAGGTAGACTATGCAGCCGCAAAGGACCACGTTCATAACGTTATCGCAACGATCGCGCCGGTGGACAGCCAAGAACGCTTTGAAGGTTTTGGTATCGAAGTGATCCGCGAATTTGGGCACTTCATTTCGGACACCGAAGTGCAGGCCGGTGATGCGATCATCACTGCACGGCGCATTGTGGTAGCGACGGGTTCGGCACCATTTGTGCCGCCCATCGAGGGCATTGATAAGGTGCCTTACCTGACCAATGAAACGCTGTGGGAACTGCGCGAGAAGCCTGAACATCTGCTTATCATTGGCGGTGGGCCCATCGGCCTTGAAATGGCGCAGGCCCATGTGCGGCTTGGTTGCAAAGTTACAGTGGTTGAAGGGGCTAAGGCGCTGGGCAAGGATGACCCGGAACTGGCCACCGTCGTTCTGGACACGCTGCGCTCCGAAGGCATCGAAATCGTCGAGGACGCCTTGGCGACCCGCATCAACGACAATGCTGGGCAGATTACGGTCCATACAGAGGATGGGCGGGAATTTTCCGGCTCGCATTTGTTGGTCGCCGTCGGGCGCGTTAGCAACACAGAACAACTGAAGTTGGACGCTGCCGGCATTGAGACCACTCGAACCGGAATCAAAGTAGACGAGTCGATGCGCACCACAAATCGGCGTGTCTATGCGATTGGCGATGTGGCAGGTGGGCTGCAATTCACGCATGTCGCGGGCTACCACGCAGGGGTGATCATAAAATCCATGCTGTTTGGCTTGCCCTCCAAGGCCAAGACCTCCCATATTCCGTGGGCGACGTATACGGATCCCGAATTGTCACAAGTCGGCCTGACTGAAGCACAGGCGCGCGAAGTGCATGGGGAAAAGCTAGAAGTGGTGCGTTTTGAATACGAACACAACGACCGCGCCATAGCAGAACGCAAAACCAGTGGTCTGATCAAAGTTATGGTGGTCAAAGGACGCCCAGTTGGGGCTTCGATTGTCGGATATCAGGCGGGCGAGTTAATAAACTTGTGGGCATTGGTGCTGGCCAACAACATGAAGATGAGTCAGGTTGCCGCAATGGTAGCGCCCTATCCGACCATCGGAGAAGTCAACAAACGCGCAGCTGGAGCCTACTTTGGACCTAAGTTATTCAAAAGTGATATGGTGAAACGCATCGTCGGACTTGTGCAACGCTTCATTCCCTGACCAGATGGCAACATGTTAAATACTCTTTCCGGCCGCTTTCTGATCCTGACCACGATTTTCGTGATGTTGGCAGAAATCATGATCTTCGTTCCGTCGATTGCACGGTTCCGCGAAGACTATCTGCAAAACCGACTAGAGAGGGCGCAGATCGCGTCGTTGGCTTTGCTGGCCGATGACATGATTGAAAGCGATCTGGAACAAGAATTGCTGGAAAACGCCGGTGTGTTCAATGTCGTGCTGCGCCGGGATGAAGTGCGTCAACTGATGTTGTCGACCCCAATGCCACGCGCCATCGATGCGACTTTTGATTTGCGCGATGGCACTGCATTGGTCTTGATCCGCGACGCGATGTTAAGGTTGAAGGAACCTGAGAACAAAGTGATCCGCGTCATCGGTGCGCCCGTGCAGGAAGCGGGGTTATTGATCGAAGTCACTGTCGAGACAAAACCGATGCGTGATGCCATGCTGGATTATGGCGTGCGTATCCTCGTTCTTTCAGCCGTCATTTCCGTCTTTACGGCGTTTCTGCTGTTTATCGCTGTGCGTGCTTTGATCGTGATCCCGATCCGCCGGGTTGTTGGGCATATGCAGCACTATGCAGCGTCGCCAGAAGACGCGCGGCGCATCATTAATCCAAGCGCGGGTGTGACTGAACTGCGCGAGGCCGAAGAGGCCCTGCGCGCCTTGCAGACAGAATTGATCTCGGCTCTGCGTCAAAAAGATCGTTTGGCTCAGCTTGGTACTGCTGTGTCCAAAATCAGCCATGACTTGCGCAATATCCTAACGACGGCTCAACTGTTCACAGATCGGATCGGCAGTTCTGAGGATCCGCTGGTGCGGCGCATGGCCCCCAAGCTGGTTGGCTCGATCACCCGCGCGGTGCATCTGTGCGAAAGCACTCTGGCGTTCGGCAAAGCCGAGGAACCCAGCCCGACACAGACAACGCTGATACTGGACGATCTGGTCACCGATGTGATGGATGGAGAGAGGCTTGCTGTCGGCGACGGCGATGTAATCCTTTCTGAGAACATTCCTCCTCAATTCACAATGAGTGCTGACCCCGAACAGCTCTACCGAGTAATCTCCAACCTTGTGCGCAACGCCCGTCAGGCAATCATCGCAACAGGAGACAGCGGTGAGATTACCGTGTCAGCCTATGAGGATGACGATAATTGGTGGATTGAGATTGCGGACACCGGGCCTGGGCTACCTCAACGCGCGCAGGAGCATCTGTTCACGCCGTTCCAAGGCGGAGCGAGCAAAGGCGGCACAGGTCTTGGTTTGGCAATTGCGTCCGAGCTGATCCGCGCGCACGGTGGTGCTTTGGAGTTGGATCGTACTGGCCCTGCGGGCACCGTATTTTCGATCCGCCTGCCTAAGGGCGAGGAGAATTGAAGAAGGCGGTGGTTTTAGCAAATAACCCCCTTGCAAAGACGTGGCCACGAGACTAAACCGCCCAAACGCGGACCGATAGCTCAGCTGGATAGAGTACCTGACTACGAA
>CAZJAW010000083.1:0-8438 GCA_964544035.1 uncultured Rhodobacterales bacterium | reverse complement strand
GTCGTGGACGGTGCAGAAAACAACTGGCCTTCCTATGAATCCACTGGCCACTTCGAAGTTGCCGGTTTCTACTCGCTGTCCCAGCACCTGATCATCCCTGAGTGTATCTGCATCAACACAGACACGTTCAACGCTCTGTCTCCTGAGTTGCAGGCCGCCGTAAAAGAAGCCGCACAGGAAGCGTCCCTTCAACAGCGCGAGCTGTGGACCGCACGCGAAGCAGCAAGCCGGAAAGCGGTTGAAGCAGCAGGCGTTATCGTCAACGACGTAGCAGACAAAGCTCCGTTCCAGGCGGCAATGGGTCCGGTTTACGAAGGCTACTTTGCCGCGAACCCCGCCTTGCGTCCGCTGGTTGAGCTGATCCAAGCCACTGAGTAAGTCCTGATCGATTATCGATCCTAGTGTTCGGCTTCGCCCCTATGAAGCCGAACACTACTTTTGCCGGAGACGCCCCATGAGCGAGCCTTCCCGCCTTCCTACTTTTTTACATCGCATGGTGACCACGCTGGATATGATCGCAATGATCTGTCGCACGATCACAGGTGTCGCGCTTGTGGTGCTGACAGTGATCTTTGGCTGGCTGGTCTATGGTCGCTATGTGTTGAATGCCACGCCGACATGGGTCGAACAACTCGCCCTTTTGCTGGTCATGTTGATCGCATTTATCGGAGCGGCCGTTGGCGTACACGAAAACACGCACTTGTCCGTTGTTCTGCTGCGCACTTCCGTGAATCGTCGCCTGAGAACCGTATTCGTCGCTATGACTGACTTGATCATGGCCGGTTTTGGCGCATTGATGATGTGGTACGGCACGCAACTGACAGTCTTCAAATGGGGTTCACAGATCCCCCTGATCCAAGTGCCTGAAGGGTTGCGGTCGCTACCGTTGGCCGTTGGTGGCGGCTTGATCCTTCTGTTTACACTTGGCCATCTGATCCGCCTGTTCGCAGGCTTTGATGAACGCACAGACAGCATAGAATAGGACCCCAAAATGGGCATTTTAGTTCTTTTGGGCGTCTTCGCCCTATGCGTTGTGATTGGCGCTCCCGTCGCTTTCGCACTTGGTATCTCAGCTCTTGCCGCCTTCTGGTTCGAAGGCCTGCCGCTAATGATCGGCTTTCAGCGGATCATATCCGGCATCAACGTGTTTGCCCTCATGGCAATCCCCTTCTTTATATTTGCGGGCGAATTAATGTTCCATGGTGGCATCGCGATGCGGCTTGTACGCTTTGCGCAAGCCGCCGTTGGCGCGGTACGCGGTGGCCTTGGCATCGTGAACGTGTTTTCCTCTATGCTGTTTGGCGGCATTTCCGGGTCGGCCATCGCTGACATCTCGGCCCTTGGTTCCATCCTGATTCCAGTGATGAAAGAAAAAGGGTATGACCCGGATTATGCGGTGAACGTGACTGTAACGTCGTCCATCGCGGGCATCATCATTCCACCCAGTCATAACATGATTATCTTTGCGATTGCCGCAGGTGGCGGCATCTCGATCTCAAAACTGTTTCTGGCAGGCGTTGTGCCCGGCGTTTTGATGTGTGTTTGCTTGGCTTTGGCTGCCTATATCGTTGCTGTAAAACGCGGCTATCAGGCGGAAAAATTTCCCGGCTATACTGCATTGATCATGGCCTTCTTTGGTGCGATCCCCGGCCTGATGACTGCCGTCATCATCGTTGGCGGAGTTTTGACGGGCATCTTTACCGTCACTGAATCGGGTGCCTTTGGCGCGATCTATGCCTTCATAGTTACGCTTCTGGTTTACCGGTCGATCACGTTCGCCAAGTTCCAAACAGCGGTTCTTCAATCCGTGCGGACGACGGCAATGGTGATGATCCTGATCGCATGCGCCGGAGCGTTTGCGTATATGCTGACCTTTTACCGTGTGCCTGTTATCATGGTCGATGTGCTGACCGGATTGACGGACAACCCGATCCTGATCCTTTTGATGATCAACCTTGTGTTGCTGATCCTTGGCATGATCATGGATATGGCCGCTCTGATCCTGATCTGTACGCCGATCTTCCTGCCCGTAGCCAATGCGATTGGTATTGATCCCTATCAGTTTGGGATGATCTTGTTGGTCAACCTAGGGCTGGGGCTATGCACACCACCTGTCGGGTCATGCCTGTTCGTAGGGTGTGCGGTGGGCAAGCTACCCATGGAAAAAGCCGTACGCACAATCTGGCCCTTCTACTTCGCCATCTTTTTGGCGCTGATGTTGATCACTTTTGTGCCAGCGATTTCGCTAACGCTGCCAAACTTGCTTGGTAACTAAAAAAAATGGCCCGGCGCAACAGCCGGGCCAATACCTAATACGGCAATCCAACATAGTTCAGCGCCATGGCCGCCTGTGCCTCAGGGCTTTCGCGCAGAAAAGCCAACTCGGCCAATTGCATCTTTTTGTCAAAGTCACTTTGGCCTGGATAGTGGTGCATGAGGTTAGAAAACCACCAACTAAATCGTTCCGTTTTCCACACGCGCGCCAGTGCGTTTTGCGAATAGGTATCAAGCCCGTGGCTGTCGCTGTCGCCATAAAACTGGCGCAGACCTTGATTTAAGTAATGCACATCAGAGGCGGCAGTGTTCAGCCCCTTGGCCCCAGTAGGTGGCACGATGTGCGCCGCGTCTCCGCACAGGAACAAACGCCCCCAGCGCATTGGCTCTGTTACAAAACTGCGTAGCGGCGCGATAGATTTTTCGATGCTGGGGCCTGTGACCAGCGTATCTGCTGCCCCGCCGGGAATGCGGCGGCGCAACTCGTCCCAGAACGCAGCATCCGTCCAATTGTCGACGTGATCATCGACAGCGCATTGGATGTAATAGCGGCTAAGCTGTGCATTGCGCATCGAACACAGCGCAAAACCCCGGTCGGAATTTGCGTAAATCAGCTCGTGATTCACAGGTGGCGTTTCGGACAGAATACCAAGCCAACCGAAGGGATAGACCTTTTCATAATCGCGCCGCACACCTTTTGGAATGGTCTGGCGGCTGACGCCGTGAAAACCATCACATCCAGCGATATAGTCGCAGTCGATACGGTGTTCTGCACCGTGCTGATGAAAGGTGACAAAAGGCGCGTCCGTATCCACATCATGGATCACCACGTTGTCCACTTCGAACCGCGTTTCCCCACCTGTAGCGGCACGGGCATCGTAAAGATCACGGGTCACTTCGGTTTGACCATAAACCATGACAGTCGCGTCAGTATGCGCTACAAAATCGATGCGAAATATATCGCCGTCATAGGCCAGCATCGTGCCGTTGTGCACAAAGCCTTCGGCCTTCATACGGGCATCCACACCCGCCTCGCCCATGAGCCCCACGAGCCCACGTTCCAGCACACCTGCGCGGATGCGCCCCAACACGTACTCGCGCGTCTTGCGTTCCAAAACGACTGCTTCAATGCCTGCCTTGAACAGCAATTGACCGAGCAACAGACCCGACGGTCCACCGCCAATGATTGCCACTTGTGTACGAGTCATATTGCCTCCCCCTCGCTTTGCTACAGGACGAAAACGAAATCGCGCAACAAAAAGGATTAGTTTTCCGGCGCACAACCGCCCTTGGCTGTTCGGGTCGAGATATAGCGATCAAGCGACTCAAGCCGATCGCCACTCCCCTCAGGCGCTTCAAAGTCACGCAAAATTCCTTGCCAGATCTTTGTGGCCCGGGTGGTGGCATCCAAACTTCCCCGCTCTTGCCACGTGCCAATATTGGCAAAATCTGCGACCAGCGGTTCATAGAATTCCGTCTGATACCGTTCCATCGTGTGCTCTGCGCCAAAGAAATGACCACCGGGTTCAACTTCGGCCAAAGCACCAAGCGCAATGTCAGAATCCTCGGCCTGCGTGGTGCTGCAAAGCTCGGCCACCATCTGCAGCACTTCGACATCCGTGATCATTTTTTCATAGGACAGCGTCAGCCCCCCTTCGAGCCACCCGGCAGCGTGCAACGTCACCGTTGCCCCGGCCAGAAGACAGCCCCATGTGCCGAACTGAGTCTCGTTCGCAGCCTGTACATCACCACAATTGGCAGCCGACCCAGAGGCACAGCGCCATGGCAGCCCGATATGGCGCGCCAGTTGCCCAGCGGCAAGCGAGGCTTTGAAATGCTCGGGCGTCCCAAAAACCGGCGCGCCCGATTTCATATCCACATTTGATGTAAAAGTCCCATAGCAGACCGGTGCGCCGGGATTGACCAGTTGACCCAGCGCGATGGCAGCCAACGCCTCGGCATGGGACAACGTCATCGCACCAGCCACAGTAATCGGCGCCATCGCACCCATCAAAGTAAACGGCGTGATTATCGCCATCTGCCCCGCACGCGCAAAATCCATGACACCCAAAGCCATAGGCACATCAAGCTGGCGTGGTGAGTTGGTGTTGATGACGGTGTAGCAATGCGATTGGGCCGCAAAGTCCGCGTCAGAAATACCCCGTGCAATTTGCAGCATCTCGAAACTTTCTTCGACTTGCCCAGTACCGCGCGAATAGACGAACGGCACTTTGTCCGTCAGTTCCATTTGCCCCTTGATCATCGAATAGTGACGTAGGTGGATCGGCACATCCTGTGGCTCAACCAATGGCGGGATCATGTGCAGTACATCGAAATGCTGGGTCAGGGTGATCAGCTCGCGAAAGTCTTGTTCAGTGCCGGGACGACGGCCCCGTTCAAGATCAGTCGCATGAGGGCAACCGGCACCGGGCTGAAAGATCATCGCGCCCAGTTCCATCTTTAGGTTTCGTTTTGGGTTACCCGCGATCAAGTCAAAGGACTTGGGGGCCGTGGCAAGTGCAGCCTCAATAACGTCGCGCCCGATGTGCACCATGTCAGTGCCTTCGTCGACACGTGCACCGCCCGCTTTGAACACAGCACGTGCGGCAGGCAACAACACCTTGATGCCAAGCCGTTCCAGCACATCCAAAGACGCCTCATGTATTGCGGCAATGCGATCCGCCGAGAACACATCCATCGGCGGAAACGGATTGCGCAAATTGCGGTAATCCGTTGTGCGTACCTTTGATGGTGGTGCGCCGCGCCCGCGGCGTTTTGGGCCTACGCTCACCCTCGCATCGCTTTGCCCGATGGGTCATAGGGCGATGCGGCCATGACGCGCGCTTTGCGTTCAATACCGACGATGTGGACGGTCAATTCAGAACCTTCCGCCGCGTGATCTGCATCCACCAGCGCCATGGCCAATGACTTTCCAATCGTGTGGCCATAGCCACCTGAGGTGACAAAACCGACCCTTTGATCGCCCTTCCAGATGGGTTCGTACCCGGAGGCATCTGCGTCAACCGCCTCGATATCCAACGTTACTTGTACCTGTGCCGGTCCATTGCCATCCCGTTCGGCCAAGGCCGCATCTTTGCCCACAAAATCCTTGTCCCAATCGATCCAGCGATCCATGCCTGTCATGCCGGGTGTGTACCCTTGGGTAAATTCTGCGGACCAGATGCCGAACGATTTTTCAATGCGCAGAGACAAAAGCGCGTTAAAGCCAACCTCGACCAATCCTTGATCTGCGCCAGCAGCCAAAAGGGTTTTGCGCAAGGTTACATGATCGCCCATCCGGCAATGGATCTCGTATCCTTTCTCACCCGCCACTGACAAGCGGCCCACTTTGCAACGCAACATACCAATGTCAAATTCCGCACAGCCCATGAAAGGCAGTGTACCCACTGGTCCGTCGGTCAGCTTTTCTATGACTTTTTTGGAGTTCGGACCGGACAGCGAGAAACCCGCCATTTCCTCGCCCAGATCGCGCAGAGTGACGCCATCCATCATGTGATCGTTGAACCAGCGCAGGTGCCACGTGCGCAGGTAATAACTGCCCATGATCCACCATGTGCCATCGCCCCAGTTAAAGACGGTCAAATCACCTTTTAGACGTCCATCTTCGCCCAACATCGGTGCCAGTCTCGCGCGGCCCGGTTTAGGCAGTTTTGAGGCCATGACGGAATTCAACCACGCCTCAGCGTTTTCACCCGAGACTTCGAAACGAGAGAAACCGGTGATGTCGAGCAAGCCAACCTTTTCGCGCACCGCTTTACATTCGGCAGCGACAATGTCGAACGCGTTTGAACGTTTCAGAGATGGCGTTTCCTTGAACCCATTGGGTGCAAAGTACAGCGGCACCTCAAGATCCCAGCTTTGGCCCCACTGACAACCTGCCGCCGTCATGTCCGAATAAGCGGGTGCCATTTTCAAGGGCCGCCCCGCCGGCAGTTGTTCGTTCGGATAGGTCATTATGAACCGACGGGAATAAAATTGGCCGGTTGTTTCCTTGATGTACTGCTTGTTTTCGGCCCAGATGCCATAGCGCGCGACATCCATGCCATAGACGTCCGCCTCTGGCGTGCCATGGATCATCCATTCGGCCAACGACTTGCCCACACCGCCACCTTGCAAGAAGCCAGCCATCACAGCACAGGCAGACCAATAGCCGCGTTTGCCTGGCACAGGTCCAACCAGTGGGTTGCCATCAGGTGAAAAAGTGAAAGCACCGTTGACCCATGTCTTTACCCCGACCTCCTGCAAGGCAGGATAGCGTTCGAACCCCATAATCAGCTCTTTTTCTATGCGGTCAGGGTCTTCTTGCTGCAATTCAAACCCGTATTCCCAGGGTGCACCATCCATGTTCCAATGTTGATGATCGGTCTCGTAAATACCAAGCAATACGCCTTTCTGGTCTTGCCGCAGATAGGTGAACCCTTCGAGGTCAACACTCATAGGTATTTCGCGATCTAGTTCTTCCAGCGCGGGAATGCTGTCGGAAATCAAATAGTGATGGTTCAGTGGCGAAACAGGCAATTCAACACCCGCCATACGGCCCACCTGCTTGGCCCACAGGCCAGCAGCATTGACGACATGCTCACAGGAAATCGTACCTTTTTCGGTGACCACATCCCAACCCTGTAACGTCTGATTCAATTCCAAAACGCGGTTGTGCTCAACGACCGTTGCACCGCGTTTCTTGGCAGCACCAGCATAGGCGTGCACGGTGCCTGTCGTGTCGATATAGCCCTCTCGACTGGCCCACATGCCACCCAACAGCCCTTCCCCTGACATGATCGGGTTAAGCTCGACCGCCTCTTCGACAGTGATAAGGCGAGTGTCATCGATCCCGATGGATTGAAAGGTACGATGCGCCGACTGCAGCCATTCCCACCGGTCAGGCGTACCCGCCATAGTCAAACCGCCAGTCATATGAAGTCCGATATTCTGGCCAGATTCTTCTTCGATGTCTGTTAAAAGATCGATTGTGTACGCCTGTAATTGTGCAATGTTTGGGTCTGCATTTAACGCGTGAATGCCACCCGCCGCGTGCCAACTTGAACCCGCCGTTAGCACCGAACGCTCGATCAGGCAAACGTCAGTCCATCCCATCTTGGCAAGATGGTACAACACCGATGTTCCAACGACTCCGCCACCAATGACGACAACGCGATACTGCGATTTCATACTGTGATCCCCGTTTGATGCCTCATAGCAGGGTCTTTGACATGTCAGCAGGAGTCCAGTTTTTTAACGACATCTAGATGGCAGCCGGCGACGCCCAAAGCGTATTCACTTGCTGAACTTAAAATGAGCCATCATCTTGCCCGCATATTTTCTTTCTGAATGTACACAAGGAAACCCCATGGCCAAAACCAAGACGATTATCACCTGCGCCGTCACCGGGGCGATCCATACGCCAACCATGTCCGAGCACTTGCCCGTCACCCAAAACGAGATTGCCGAACAAGCGATCGCAGCGGCCGAAGCAGGTGCGTCCATCTTGCATCTGCACACCCGAGACCCTGACGATGGTCGCCCCTCGGTCGAACCAGAACACTACGCCCCCATTCTGGCGCGGGTGAAGCAATCCACTGACGCCGTAATAAACATTACCACAGGCGGAGCCCCAACGATGCTGATTAAGGAAAGGATCAAAGCAGCGGTGCAGTTTTCACCCGAAATGTGCAGCCTGAACATGGGGTCAATGAATTTTGCTTTTCACGGTTTGGCTGGGCGCCATGACACATGGAAACACGATTGGGAAAAGGACTACATCCTTGGCTCAGAGGCCAATATATTTCGAAATACTTTTGCAGATATTCGACAGGCAGCGGAAACGCTTGGGCCCTTGGGCACCAAATTCGAACATGAATGTTACGACGTCGGGCATCTCTACAGCCTGAAACACTGCATGGATGCGGGGCTGTTCAAAGCTCCTGTGTTCCTTCAATTCGTATTTGGAGTTCTAGGTGGAATTGGTTCGGACATCGACAATCTGATTTTTATGAAACGCACAGCAGATCGGCTCTTTGGCGACGACTATCGATGGTCCGTTCTTGGCGCTGGCGCTGCTCAAATGCCGCTTGCCACAACTGCCAGTCAGATGGGCGGCAACGTGCGCGTCGGGCTTGAGGACAGCCTGTTCATCAATCGAGGCA
>CAZJAW010000082.1:0-8468 GCA_964544035.1 uncultured Rhodobacterales bacterium | reverse complement strand
CAGATACTACCCCCGGCCCCATCCCGCAAGGACTGAAGCCCGAAACCTGCGTTAGCCAGCTCTGACCCAGATTGGCGTCAAAGATGCTGATACCATGTGTATTCGCAGTCTGCGCGCCAAAGATCACCAAAATCCAATCCTGGCCTCATTCAGCCCGATACGGAAATTACGCCAATGAATTAGGTCGAGGTGGCGAATATTGGGCCAAAACGATTCGCATTGCTTGCGATCTATCGCGCTGTTGTTCCGCAACCAAGGCAGAGGGTTCCTTGCCGACTATCCAACATCCATGCCAGACTACACGAAACGAGGAACCAACCCAGAATGGCCAACCACACCGCTGCCCCGGCATCCAATCCCGTCGCCGACGCCTTGGCGTCAGCAGCCGAGGCCGCCACACAAGGTTCCGACGGTGGCGGAACGACCTTCCTTGAAACCGCAGAAGCTTTGATTCAAACGCTTATTGTGACGTTGCAAGGTACGTTTATGACACTGGTGCGGCCGTGGGTTGGCTATCAGGTCATAGCGGTCATCGTTTTGTTCATGCTGGCACACTGCATGCGGCTTTGGCTGGCCCCGCAGTTCCGCGAATGGATGGCGGCGCGCGAAGGTTGGCCCAAGTGGCGCATGCGCGTGATGGTAGTGATACACAGACGGCTGCGTCACCTATTTTTTGTGATGATGATTTGGCCTGTGGTCCTTGTGATGCAAGAAATCACATGGCCGTCGCGGTCTTTTGTACTGTCGCTTGTCGCCACACTTTCACTTGCCTGGCTTCTCGTCAGCTTTGCCTCACGCTTGATTCGATCATTTTGGTTGCGGCGCTTAGTACGGCTCGGCGCATTGACCTATGTGACGCTCTACATCCTTGGCCTTGTTGATGAAACGACCCAAATTCTGGACGCGGCCGCGATCAGCATTGGCGACTTCCGCCTGTCTCTGCTGATGATTGTACAAGGGGTCGTTGTTATCGGCGCCTTGTTGGTCATCGCCCGATTTGTCACCACATCGACGTCAGCCCGTGTCGCACGCAACGAAGATATCTCGCCCTCAATGCGGGTGCTGATCACCAAAGTAGTGCAGATTGTGTTTTACACAGCAGCATTTTTTATTGGCGTGCGTGCGCTGGGGATCGACCTGACGGGCCTCGCTGTTCTGTCTGGAGCCATCGGTGTTGGCCTTGGTTTTGGTTTGCAAAAGGTAGTGTCGAACCTTGTATCAGGGGTAATCATCCTTCTGGACAAATCGATCAAGCCCGGCGACGTCATTAGCCTTGGCGACACGTTTGGATGGATTCAAACTTTGGGCGCGCGCTATGCATCCGTAGTCACGCGCGACGGCAAAGAATACCTGATCCCGAACGAAGACCTGATCACCGGTCAGGTGGTCAACTGGTCCCACTCGGATGAATTTGTGCGGCTCGATATCTATTTTGGGACCGCTTACCACGATGACCCACACGTCGTCCGGAAACTATCAGTCGAAGCCGCAACCAGTGTCGAACGCGTGCTGACCAGTCGACCGCCCGTGTGTCACATCGTTGGCTTTGGCGACAGTTCCGTGGATTATATCCTGCGCTTCTGGATCACCGATCCGACCGGCGGGCTGACCAATATCCGAGGCAAGGTCTATTTGGCTCTTTGGGACACCTTTAAGAAACACGAAATTTCATTGCCTTTCCCACAGCGCGAAGTGCGAATGTTGAGCGAGGCGACGGAACCAATCAAGGTGCTGGATTGACATTGCCGATGATGCCGCGCATTTGGGCGCATTGTGCGGAAACGCACTGTATCACGCAGCTTTCATTGAAATGTTACCCTTGCGTTGATACCATAAAGACGTCCCAGCGCCGGGGACACAGGTCGGCGCGATGAAAAGGAGGACAATGTCCTGTCCATCTCTGCACAGACGGCACATGCCGTCGACAAGGCAGCGGTAATGATAGCCAATGCCAAAACACAAGCCACAAGCGAGCTTCTCCTTGCGGCTGTTCTTTCCTCTCTCTCTGACGACAAGGCCGAAGACGTGGTGCAGATTGATCTGCGCGGCAAGACCGAGATTGGTGATTACATGATCATCTGCTCGGGGCGTTCGACACGTCAGGTTTCTGCCATATCGGAAAAGCTGGTTGAACGGCTGAAAGTCGAATTCGGACGCACTTCGCGCGTCGAAGGCAAAGGTACCGGCGATTGGGTCTTGGTCGATACAGGCGACGTGATCGTCCACATCTTCCGCCCAGAAGTGCGCGAGTTCTATCAACTGGAAAAAATGTGGCAGCCCAACGCCGCGCAAAACTGATACGGCGTTTTGCAACATTTCTAAGGGCAACGTGTCACAGGGCTCGTTCGGCCACAGGCAAAGGCATTGCTCCGTGAACCACTTTTCCCGCAAGGTGCAATAGACCATGCGCGTTCATATCTGCGCTGTCGGTCGCCTACGCGGCGGCCCTGAAAGCACGTTGATTTCAGACTACACAACCCGCTTTGACCGAACGGGCCGGGCTTTGGGCCTTGGCCCGCTGTCACTTGCCGAAGTTGAAGACCGTAAAGGCGGCGGTATGGCAGCCGAAGCCGACTTGCTGCGCCGGGCGGTACCAAAGGGTGCGTTGATTTGTTGTTTGGACGAACGCGGTCGCGTTGAAACATCGCCAAAGTTCGCTTCTCGTCTTGGCGGTTGGCGGGATGCAGGGCGCAGCGATGTGGCATTTGTTATTGGCGGTGCAGACGGTATCGATCCCACATTGCGCGCTGAGGCTGACCACCTGCTTTCTTTCGGCGAAATGGTATGGCCGCATATGTTAGTGCGTGTGATGCTAAGTGAACAACTCTACCGTGCCGCCTCGATCCTAGCTGGATCACCGTATCACCGCAACTGATGCAATGACCGTATAGGGCGCGCCGCGTTTTAGGGGGCATTGCGCCCGCACGCCGTTCTGATCAGCGCAGCTTAACGATTGTCGTGCCAGCGTTCCATCCAGCAGGCAAATCACGCGCCTGCACTTGAACCTGCGTTGTGCCGTTGGGAATCTTCACCCCGTCGAGTGAACGAGTAAAGGGCTGTTCGTTTTCGTGTGGGTGAAACAACACCCGCATACCAAGCTCATTCCCGTCCATGTCAAGAACACGCCAGCCATCGGCGTAATGATCCCAACCCGTATCTGGATGCCTTATCGTGACATCAAAGCGGTACGTCTCGGGCGCTGTGCGCGTCGCTATGACGTTTTCGATCAGCGGCTCTTCAGCCCAGATCGGGCCGGCAGCAATGAGTAAGGCAAGGACTAGATGTTTCATGACGTGTTTATACCGTTTGTGGCTTCTCTATGTCTCTTCACTTTTCTGTACCCAACAAGATGGTACGCGATTGCGAAGCAAATTCGCGCCGCCATATAACGGCGGCTGTAAAGGCTGTTGCGATGATCAAGGGAATCGGACCAGCCAGCCATGCCCCACAGGCCAGCGCAAAATAGATCGAACGCAATCCTCGATTAAATGACCGTGCTGCAGTGATGTTAATCTCGGCTGCCTGAGCAGCGCGGGCTTCACAGCGCGGGTCAGACACATCATTCGGCACTGCCGCCATGACCACTGCCGCATAGCCAAACAAACGGTTGGCCCAGACGAATTTCAAAAATGAATTGGTCAGGAACAGGGCCAAGACCACCAGTTTGACCTCCCAGACAAAAGCGGGTGTTTCCTTCAGCGTCAGGTCGTAGGCAACGCTTGTCACCCGCTCCGCATTACCAATCACTGCCATAAGCCCGCCAATCGCAATCACGGAAGTCGAGGCAAAAAACGCCGTGCCTTGCCGCAAACTGGATACCACCTGCGCGTCAAAGATGCGGGGTTCGCGGGTGATCATCTGGCGCATCCATTCCCGCCGAAACTCTGCCATGATCTGCGACGTCGAGGGATGGCGTGCATTAGAGTGCTCGATTCGCCAACCGAGCAGAAACCATGCAACGACCAGCGCACACACCGCGACCCCATCCAGCGTCGAAAAGAACTCAAAACGGTCCAACCATGTCATGCCTGCGGTCTTACACCGCACCGATAAGGATTGCATCCTCTCAAAATTGGTAATATTACTTTACCAATCGAAAGGAGACCGCCTCATGGAAATGCCTATCCCTGATTCTGCCATCCTCGCGCGCAAAGCACGCGTGGTTGATCAACTCAAATCCGTGCTGCCCCATGACGCCGTGATCGATGACCCTATGGAAACACGTGCTTACGAATGTGACGCGCTGACGGCCTATCGCTGCCCGCCCATGGTGGCGGTGCTGCCATCCACCACGGCCGAAGTGGCCGATGTTCTACGTATTTGCCATGATGAAGGCGTCCCTGTCGTGCCGCGCGGTTCTGGTACTTCACTTGCGGGGGGCGCACTGCCGACGGCCGATTGTGTGATCCTTGGGGTGGCGCGCATGAATGATGTGCTAGAGACGGATTATGACAACCGTTTTGTCCGTGTGCAGACCGGGCGCACCAACCTGAGTGTCACTGGTGCCGTGGAATCAGATGGTTTCTTTTACGCGCCCGATCCTTCTAGCCAGCTTGCTTGTGCCATCGCAGGCAATATCGCGATGAATTCGGGCGGCGCGCACTGCCTAAAATACGGAGTGACCACCAACAACCTGATGGGTCTGACGCTGGTTCAGATGGATGGAACGATAGTTGAAATCGGTGGCGCTCATCTGGATGCCGGCGGGCTGGACTTAATGGGTGTGATTTGCGGCTCAGAGGGACAGTTGGGTGTGGTGACAGAAGCAACTTTGCGCATCTTGCACAAGCCTGAGGGCGCGCGACCTGTGCTGATGGGCTTTGACAGCGCCGAAGTGGCAGGTGCCTGTGTGGCAGACATCATCAAGGCAGGCGTCTTGCCTGTGGCGATCGAATTCATGGACCGCATGCTTATTGAGGTTTGCGAAGATTTCGCCAAGGCCGACTATCCCATGTGCGAAGCACTGTTGATCGTCGAAGTCGAAGGGTCGGACACGGAAATCGATGACCAGCTTGCAATGATCACTGCAATTGCGAAGCGCCACGACCCTGTCGCCCTACGCGAAAGCGCGAGTGCCGAAGAATCCGCGCGCATCTGGGCAGGACGCAAGGCTGCGTTCTCGGCCATTGGCCGTGTCAACGACTACATGTGTCTGGATGGTACAATTCCAGTATCCGAACTGCCCTACGTGCTGCGCCGCATTGGTGAGATGTCAAAACAATACGGGCTGGCCGTGGGCAATGTGTTTCATGCAGGCGACGGCAACATGCACCCTCTGATCTGCTATGACGCCAACAAACCCGGCGATCTAGAGATTTGCGAAGAGTTTGGTGCAGAGGTCCTGAAGCTTTGCGTCGAAGTCGGTGGATGCCTCACAGGCGAGCATGGCGTGGGCATCGAGAAGCGCGATTTGATGACCCATCAATATGCCCCCGCTGACCTTGAGGCGCAGATGGCCATCAAGGATGTGTTTGATGCCAAATGGTTACTGAACCCTGCCAAGGTGTTTCCTTTGGCCGTGTCTCAAAGCAGGCGCGGCGCGCGTATTGCAGCTCAATAGGGGGCCAGCCCCCTCGGCCTTTGGCCTCACCCCCGGAGTTTACTCAGCAAGATGAAGATGGATGATTTGAAAAGCGAAGCGGATGTAGCTGCCCGTATTGTTGACGCCAGTGGGCCTTTGGCAGTACGCGGCGGCGGTACGCGGTCCGTTGGCCGTCCTGTCATGGGCGAACTGTTGGAGGTGTCTGGGCTATCGGGCGTCACGCTCTATGAGCCGGGAGCGTTGACGATTGTCGCACAGGCGGGAACACCTGTAGCCGAGATTGAAGCGACCTTGGCCGCTGAAAACCAACGGCTAGCGTTTGAACCTTATGATCTAACTGCGATGCTTGGCACCAAAGGCGCGACCACCATAGGCGGTGTCATCGCGACCAACGCCAGTGGGCCGCGTCGTATTCAAGCCGGGGCTGCGCGAGACTTTGCGCTTGGTGTGCGCTTTGTTGATGGAGCGGGAAATATCGTCAAGAACGGTGGCCGCGTGATGAAGAACGTAACCGGCTATGATCTGGTCAAACTGATGAGTGGGTCATGGGGGACGTTGGGCGTGTTGACGGAAGTCAGCCTCAAGGTTTTGCCAGCGGTTGAAGCGACAACAACGCTGACAATTTCCGGTCTTGATCCTGCTCAGGCGGTGGCGACTATGAGTGCCGCACTTGGATCACCGTTTGAGGTGTCCGGAGCAGCATGGATTGACGGCGCAGTGTGGCTCAGAGTGGAGGGATTTGCGTCGTCGGTCGACTATCGCGCCAGTGCCCTGATGGATCTGTTGAGCGCCCATGGTGAGATCACGCGTGATGATGCCGCTGACTGGACGCGCGTGCGCGATGCGGTACCTTTGCACAACCATGCAGGCGTCTGGCGCGTATCAGTCAAACCCAGTGACGGCCCTTTAGTGATTGCAGGCTTACCCGAAGGCACAGATGTAATGATGGACTGGGGCGGTGGATTGATCTGGATCGGTGCGATCGAAGCCTCGGCCGAAATCCACAGCCATCTGCAAACCACAGTGGCAACACTTAGTGGACACGCCACTCTCATCAAAGGGCCTGAGACATTGCGTGCCAATGTCTCTGTCTTTCAGCCGGAACTGCCTGGTGTTGCCGCGCTCAGCACAGCGTTGCGAGCGCGTTTTGATCCGCGTGGCATCCTGAACCCCGGACTGATGGCAGCCTAATGTTTCTGATCCTGTTCACTATGGCATTTGTCGTCGGACCAGCCCTGTGTCTGGTGTTGGTCCACTTTGACGGACGCCGCTTGCAACCAGCTTTGATCGCGTCTGTTTTGGTGACGCTTAGCTTTACTTTCCGCAACGAAGTAGGCCTGACACCCAGTGTCGAAACCATACCCCTTTTCCTGAACATCCTGCTGATTTGGTTGGCATGGATCGTAGTCTTGGTGATGGTCGCACCTGCAATCCGCGAGGCCTATCCCTCGCTCAATGCACGTCGATGGAGCCGCACAAACTGCGCAATGGGCACAACCGTGTCGTGGTTCGGTATTAGAGCCGACCAATTGATGGTGAAATAAATGCAGACAACCTTTACCCCGGACCAGCTTAAAGACCCCGCGATTCAACGCAGCAATGATATCCTGCGTAACTGTGTTCATTGCGGATTTTGCACGGCAACATGCCCGACCTATCAAATACTCGGAGACGAATTGGATAGCCCGCGCGGCCGGATTTACCTGATCAAGGACATGCTGGAAAACGACCGAGTGCCAGATGAAAAGGTCGTGAAACACGTCGATCGCTGCTTAAGCTGTCTGGCCTGCATGTCGACGTGCCCCAGTGGCGTACATTACATGCATCTGGTCGATCACGCCCGCGAATACATCGAAGACAATTACAAACGCCCTTTCAGCGACCGCGTGTTGCGTTGGATTTTGGCACAGATACTACCTTATCCTATGCGTTTTCGCTTGGCCTTGCTCGGGGCCAAGGTCGGGCGGCCATTTGCGCGATTAATGCCTGACGCGCGTCTACGCGCGATGCTTGAGATGGCGCCAAAGCAACTCCCACCTGTGTCACGAAATGACGACCCACAAAACTTTGCACCTCAAGCCGCCAAAAAGATGCGTGTTGCTCTGATGACGGGCTGTGCGCAAAAGGCGCTGAATACCGACATCAACGACGCAACCATCCGCTTGCTGACACGACTGGGTTGCGAAGTGGTCGTAGCAGAAGGCGCCGGGTGCTGCGGTGCCCTGACCCACCACATGGGAAAGACGGCCGACAGCCATAAATCAGCCGCCAAAAACATCACGGCTTGGGCGCGTGAGATGGATGGCGCAGGGCTTGATGCAATTGTCATCAATACCTCGGGCTGTGGTACCACCGTTAAGGATTACGGCCATATGTTCCGCAACGCGCCACTGGCCAAAAATGCCGCGCGCGTGGCTGATATCGCGATGGACATTAGCGAAGTACTAATGAAACTAGATTTACCAGCAGGCCCGCCTCAGGACGTGACCGTCGCCTATCACGCAGCCTGTTCACTACAACATGGCCAACAGATCAAAACCTATCCCAAAGACTTGCTAAAACGTGCGGGTTTCAAAGTCATCGAACCCAAAGACAGCCACCTATGTTGCGGATCGGCCGGGACGTACAATCTGATGCAACCCGAGATCTCCAAGCAACTTAAAGCACGCAAAGTCGACACGCTGATGGCGAAAAATCCCGACATCATCGCAGCAGGTAATATCGGCTGTATGATGCAAATAGGGTCGGCAGCAGGCGTGCCAGTTGTGCATACTGTCGAACTGCTGGACTGGGCAACAGGTGGACCACGCCCTGCTGGGCTAGACCGGGGTTATTCCGATGTACCCATTTTGCGCTAGTGCACTTCCTCAAGTGTTTGAGGAAAAACGCGTTATTGAAACCGCTTTAAACATACGCCCCCGAGGGT
>CAZJAW010000081.1:4154-8566 GCA_964544035.1 uncultured Rhodobacterales bacterium | reverse complement strand
GCACACATTGAACCCAGCCTGCGCATCGCAATTGTAACTAAAAAAGGGCCGGTGCTTTATTGCACCGGCCCTTTTCTTATCCCGTAAGATAGCGCGCGTATCAGCGGGAAGACTTGCCACCAAACAACCATGACCAGACTTGAACCAATGCTGCGCCGCGATGTGCGTGCGCCTTTTCCAGTCCATGGCGAATGGCGGGATGTGCGGATGTCTCAAACATGATGGGTTCCTTTCAATCGGGTGCGGCATTGCTTGTCTTGGACTAAATATGCCTTTGGATCGCTCTTGCGACAAACGAGACTTTCCCTTGCTTCAGTTAAGCTATACTTGTCTGAATATGTCTGATCGCCTCCCCCCTCTCACGGCCCTTCGCGCTTTCGATGCCGCTGCGCGCCATATGTCCTTTGCCAAAGCGGCAGAAGAGTTGCATGTCACGCCTGCCGCCTTGAGCTTCCAAATCAAATCGCTTGAGGACCATTTGGGCACGCAGGTCTTTCGCCGCCTCAACCGCGCCGTAGAATTGACAGAAGCGGGTAAGACACTGGCACCCGGTGTTTCGGACGGGTTTCAAACGTTGGCAACGGCTTGGCGTACAACACAAAGAATAAACGACAATCAGATACTTACCGTGACAGCTGGCCCCGCCTTTACCGCCAAGTGGTTGGCCCCTCGGCTTTATGAATTTGCCCAATCCCATCCCGAAGTCGAACTGCGTTTCTCCGCTTCGCTCAAGCTCAATGACTTTGCGCGGGACGCCATCGACGTGGCCATCCGCTTTGGAAAGGGGTCTGATGCCGGGCTGTATTCGTTGCCTTTGGCCGAAGAATGGGTGTGTCCAGTCATGACGCCTGCCTTGGCAGAGCGTTTTCCCACACCGCAAAGCTTGACCACAGCGCCATTGATACTGGATGACAGCATCAATTTTCTGGATGTGAAAGCTGATTGGGACACGTGGTTTCGTGCCATGGGTATTGATTTCGTCCCAACCCACGGCCTGCGTTTTAGTCAGGCCGATCATACCATTGATGCGGCCTTGTCCGGGGCGGGCGTTGCGCTGGGACGGCGTTCGCTTGTTGTCAAAGATCTCAACGATGGTCGGCTTGTCGCGCCCTTCCCGACAGCCCTCGACACTGGTGCACACTTTCGGTTTTTGTGCGTTGAGGGCGTTGAAACCCGACCCCAAATCGCAGCGTTTCGTGACTGGATCGTGGCCGAGATCGCAAAGACAAGCCACATCACCAAAGGCATGACCCACTTGCCCTCGGCGGAATATCAACGCCCATGAGCAAGACCACCGCAACCCTAACCGGATTTGTCGCCGTGCTGTTGTGGGGTGTTTTGGCATTGCTGACTGTGGGATCTGCCCCTACTCCACCGTTCCTTTTGAACGCAATCTGCTTTGCAATTGGTGGCATCCTAGGGTTGATCTGGACTGGCGCGTCAGGCGGATTTGCGCAACTGCGCCGTGTTCCTGCACATGTGTATGCCCTTGGGACGCTTGGGATTTTTGGCTATCACGCGCTCTACTTTTCCGCCTTGCGGCTTGCTCCTGCGGCAGAGGCCAGCTTAATTGCCTATCTATGGCCTTTGCTGATCGTACTGTTTTCAGGGCTGCTACCGGGTGAGCGCCTACGGACGGGCCACATTGTCGGAGCACTGTTTGGCTTTGGCGGAGCGGCATTGATCGTCACTGGCGGTGCTTCCGGGTTTCGGGCGGATGCTCTGGCCGGATACGGTTTGGCCTTAGCCTGTGCGCTGACATGGTCCAGCTATTCCGTATTGTCGCGCAAATTTGGTACTGTGCCCACAGCGTCCGTCGCCGTGTTCTGCTTAACCAGCGCCGTTCTATCCGTCGTACTGCACCTTGCGCTGGAAGTGACACAATGGCCAGACGGTGTAGGCGGGTGGAGCAGCGCAATCTTGTTGGGGCTTGGGCCGGTTGGCCTTGCGTTTTACCTTTGGGATGTTGGTGTGAAACGAGGCGACATTCAGATGCTTGGAACGGCGTCCTATGCCGCACCCTTAATATCTACAATTGTGTTGATTTTGGCTGGGGTCGCCACGCCCAGTTGGTCACTGGCCATGGCCGCTTTGTTAATCACTGGCGGCGCAATTTTGGCCGCGCGCGCCAGCCTGAAAGGGGTTTAGCCTGATAATCGGGTGATTTCTTCTTTTAGTCTCAATTTTTGTTTTTTCAGGGTGGCGACTTCGATGGTGTCTGCACCTGGGGTCCGCTGGGCCACGTCGACCTGATCGCTCAAGGTCCGGTGCTTCTTTTTCAACTCTTCGAGATGGGCAGTGATGCTCATGTAGTCCTCCTTGCTGATAAAGTGCACGTCCAGCCAACCACAGGTTTAGTCCCATGTCACGCTGCACCCGCATCATATTGGGGATTGAATACACAATTGTTTAACGAACAGTTAAATTGTGAGCGCAGCGCCATCGCGCAAAACTGCCCGAATTTCAGACCTATAGCTGTCTTCATCACGCAAATGCTGTGCGCCTTGATGCAAAATTATCGGTGGATGTAGGCGAAATTCCGCGCGCCCATCTTTGCGGGCACAAAAAATCACCAGTTCCGCGACTTTCCCCACACGTGGACAAATCGGCCAAATTTCCGGACTTCCCAGACGACCATGTGCCGCTGCAAGCAGATCGGGAATGCGTTCTGCACGGTGGATTATGTGCAAGCGTCCCTTGTGCCGCAATCTTCGCGCACCAGCATCAACCCACGCGGCCAGCGGTGTCGCTTGTCCGCGCGCAGCCTCACGCCCCGCGTCGCGTGCCTGGCGCCCTGCAGCGCGGTCAAAGAACGGAGGATTCGCCAACACGTGATCAAAACTGCGCTCTCGAAGGTCTTCCGGCAGGCTGCTGACGTCCGCCTCAAAAACTTTCAAACCATTGCGCCGCGCAAGTGCCGCATAATTGGCTTGCCGCTCGACTCCCATCAACTCAAGCCCCGGAACCCGCGCCCCCAGACACAATGCCGCAGCTCCGACACCACACCCCAAGTCCAGCACAGATTCGCCTGAAGTCGCCTGCACTGAAGCGGCCAGTAAAACCGGGTCTGCGCCAGCCCGATAGCCTGTGCG
Source organism: uncultured Rhodobacterales bacterium (assembly GCA_964544035.1). Classification (GTDB taxonomy): domain Bacteria; phylum Pseudomonadota; class Alphaproteobacteria; order Rhodobacterales; family Rhodobacteraceae; genus Tateyamaria. The sequence goes on along the minus strand of CAZJAW010000081.1, from coordinate 5,474 downwards.
CGGCTGCCACAAATGCAGCTTTCCGCCCAGAAAGGCGTCATATGTCAGCTCATTGTCCGAGATCGATGTCATTGTCCTTCATCGCACGCAACGCTGCATCATAGTCATCCTCGTGAACCATCAAGCGACGTGGGAAAATTCCTATTCCACCTTCGAGAACGCTCATATTTACGTCCATCTGAAAGCAGTCTATATCCTCGCCCTTAAGAAGGGCCGAAGCAAAGGCGATGATCGTTGGGTCGGTGCTGCGCAAAAGTTCCTTCATATCATGGATGTAGGAGCAACCCGCGCTAAATGTCGAGGGGCAAAGGGAGCTTAATGAACGTTTCACTCATCGCCAAGCCGCACGATCGTTTGGCCACATGGCTGGCAGACGACTTGAGCGCTGTAAATGCGCTGATTCAAGACCGTATGGCGTCGCGTCATGCCCCCCGCATCCCGGAAGTCACGCGTCATCTCGTCGATGCAGGTGGCAAACGATTGCGCCCGATGTTGACGTTGGCTGCGGCGCAAATGTGCGGCAATACAGGTCCCTATCACATCCATTTGGCCGCCACGGTTGAATTCATTCACACGGCGACTTTGCTGCATGACGATGTGGTCGATGAAAGCGCACAGCGACGCGGGCGGCCTACCGCGAACCTGCTGTGGGACAATAAATCTTCTGTTTTGGTTGGCGATTACCTGTTTTCGCGCAGCTTCCAGCTGATGACCGAAACCGGAAATATGGACGTGTTGCGCATCCTGTCAGACGCATCCGCCACTATTGCCGAAGGCGAAGTTCTCCAAATGACGGCGGCGCAGGATTTGGCAACCGACGAAGCCGTCTATCTGCAAGTTGTACGTGGCAAAACGGCGGCGCTGTTTTCCGCGGCGACCGAAGTCGGCGGCGTTATCGCCGGGGCCGAGGAAGCGGTTGTGAAGGCGCTGTTTGACTACGGCGATGCCCTTGGGATCGCCTTCCAGATTGTTGATGATCTTCTTGACTATCAGGGCGAGTCCGCTGCCACTGGCAAAAACGTGGGCGATGATTTCCGCGAGCGCAAGCTGACCCTTCCAGTCATCAAAGCTGTAGCAAAGGCCGACGCAGAAGAACGCGCGTTCTGGTCACGCACCATCGAAAAAGGTCAGCAAGAAGACAGCGATTTAGAGCACGCGCTGGACCTGCTCCGCCGCCACAACACACTTGAAGAAACCCGAATGGATGCGACGGCATGGGCAGAAAAAGCCAAAGCGGCTTTGACGATCCTACCTGCGCATGAGTTGCGCGACATGTTGGTTGATTTGGCGGACTACGTGGTCGAACGGATCAACTGAGGC
>CAZJAW010000081.1:0-4054 GCA_964544035.1 uncultured Rhodobacterales bacterium | reverse complement strand
GTCGTCATCCGCCACTTTCAGCGGTTCGGCGCCTTCTTCTTCCAAGACCACATCCAACCCTACTTCGAGCTTGCGACGCATGCGTTCGGGGTCGGCTTCTCCGTCGACTTCATCAGGATCCACAAAGCTCAGGGCGCGCATCCATTGGAACCGCGCCTCGCGTGCGCGGCCCACAGCCCAATACACATCGCCCAAGTGATCATTCACCACCGGATCAATGGGCATTAAGGCAACGGCTTTTTCCATGTGAGCCACTGCTTCTTCATAGCGTCCTAAACGATAAAGCACCCATCCAAGGCTATCGACGATGTAACCGGAATCCGGGCTGGCAGCGACGGCCTGTTCGATCATCCCAAGTGCTTCGTCCAGATTGATCCGTTTTTCGACCATGCTGTAGCCCAGATAGTTCAACACCTGCGGCTGACCGGGATTCAATTCCAAGGCGCGGCGGAAATCAGCCTCAGCACGCGGCCAATCGTCTTCGCGCTCTAGCGAAATCGCACGTGCATAGTGCAGGAACCAAGCGCCCGAGGCCGCATCCGGGGTCAATTCCAACGCGCGATCATAAGCCGCAATGGCACCGTCGAAACGGTCTTGCTGACGCAGGACGTCGCCCAACGTGGAATGCACAATGGACAGATCGCCAAAGCGTTTTGCCAGTTGTTCCAAAACTTCAATCGCCGCATCAGGGTCGCCGGACTTGCGCAACACGGCAACGCGGCCCAGCTCGGCAGCATGAAAGGCTGAATCGTCAGCAGGCACTTCTTTGTAGACAGCGTTCGCCAGATCATATTGTTCCAGCTCGTCCAGAAGATCAGCGACCAACAAAAGCGTGTCGATATGGTCGGACCGCAGATGCCGCGCAACACGGGCAAAAATCAGCGTGTAATCTGGCCCTGCGTCCTGACGTAAAGCACCGGCAACGGAATAGAACACCTCAGCCGCACCATCCCGGCCAGAGGTAATGTGAGTAAAAGGCATGTTTTCGCCTGATCGAAGTGCCGCCAGCATCCCGCTCAACTCAGGATCTGTCGATGCGCCAAAGGCCGCTTCCAGCGATGCAATGGCGTCTTCGTTGCGCCCAAGCTGCGATAGGATTTCAGCGCGCGCCATTGCCCCACGCCGAGTTTGTTGCAGTGGCCCCGCCTCTGCCGCAAACAAGGCCTCAGCGGCTTCGTATTCGCCCAGATACCCCAGCGCCATGGCTTTGTGGTACAACGCAAAACCGCGCAAACCGCGCTCTTCGCTTACTCTGTCGAATTCAGCAAGACCATCATCGTGGCGACCATCGCCGATCATCACCCACGCACCCAAAAGCCCGTCGACAAGCGGGCCGACGCCCAATGTCTCCACGTTGCGCTCTAGGTATGTGCCGTAGGCTTCGTTCGCCAACAGATCCGCAATCACGACCATATGCGCAGCTTGTGAGCGTTGGCCCTGTTCTTCGAGCAGCTTGGCGATTGGCAGGGCGCGATCGACCCGCCCCAATCCCAACTGAGTGGCAATCACATCCTCCATCAAACCGATGTTGGACGGATCACGTGCGAGTGCGGACGTGTAGTAGCGCGCGGATGCCTCAAAATCGTTGTGAATCGCCGCCTGTCGTCCAGCCAGATAAGAACCCGACAGCGAGTCGGCGGCACTTACGTAAGGGGTCAGGGCCATCAAAGCAGCCAAAGCGGTTCGACAAAGAAGGGAACGGATCACGTGCAAGACCTGCCTTTTCAAAGGAGCGTTACTGACTAGGCTAGCACGTCTGGCAACTTGTGCAACGTGACCTCTCGAAATGGTTAGAAGATCACTGTCTTGTTGCTGTGCTGCTTTTGCGATGCCGCGAAAGTATAGAATAGCCGGACGAACGGTCGCGCCCGGCAGAGCGTTGGTGATGTGACAGCCCAATGACAATCACATGTTGGGGTAGTTCGGCCCATCCCCGCCCTGCGGCGTGGTCCATGTGATGTTTTGCGCAGGGTCTTTGATGTCGCAGGTTTTGCAGTGCACGCAGTTCTGGAAGTTGATGACAAAGCGCGTGTCTTTGCCAGCCTCTTCCACAAATTCGTAAACGCCCGCCGGGCAATAGCGCGCCGAAGGGCCTGCGTATTTGGCCAAATTTACGCCCACAGGCACTGCCTCATCCGCAAGACGCAGGTGTGCGGGTTGGCTTTCTTCATGGTTGGTAAAGCTAAAGGCCACGTTGGTGAGGCGATCAAACGACAATTTGCCATCGGGCTTTGGATAATCGATGGGTTCGTGACTTGATGCCTCTTCGGTTGCGTCGGCATCGTTCTTTCCGTGACTTAGCGTGCCAAGCAGCGAAAAGCCCCACGTGTTGGTCCACATGTCAAACCCACCCAACGCCAATGACGCCACTAGGCCGTATTTGCTCCACAACGGTTTGACGTTGCGCACTTTTTTCAGGTCAGAGCCAATATCGCCTTCGCGCACTTGCGTTTCGTATGCCGTCAGCTCGTCAGCGCTGCGCCCGGCTTTGATGGCGCTGTGCGCGGCCTCAGCTGCGGCTTTGCCGGATAGCATCGCGTTGTGGTTGCCTTTGATGCGGGGCACGTTGACCATGCCCACCGAGCAACCCAAAAGTGCGACGCCCGGTGCAACCATTTTGGGCATCGATTGATACCCACCTTCAGAAATTGCACGCGCACCGTAAGCCACACGTTTGCCGCCCTCAAGAAGTTCAGCCACCATCGGATGATGCTTGAAACGCTGGAACTCCATGTAAGGGAACAAATGCGGATTTTTGTAGTTCAGGTGCACCACGAAGCCGACATAGACCTGATTGTTCTCAAGATGATAAATGAACGACCCACCACCCGCATTGCTGCCCAGGGGCCAGCCCATCGTATGCGTAACAGACCCTTCTTTGTGCTTGGCCGGGTCAATTTCCCAGATTTCTTTCATGCCAAGGCCGTATTTTTGCGGCTCTTTGCCATCAGCCAGATCAAATTTCTCGATCACCTCTTTGGACAGCGATCCACGCACACCTTCGGACAGGAACACATATTTGCCGTGCAACTCCATGCCCGGTTCAGTGTTTTCGCCATAGGATCCATCCGCTTCAAGGCCGAAAACTCCGGCCACAACGCCTTTGATCTCGCCCTTGTCGCCGTAAACCAATTCGGAACATGCCATGCCGGGGAAGATTTCGACCCCCAGACCTTCGGCCTGTTCAGCCATCCAACGGCACACGTTGCCCATCGACACGATATAATTGCCGTGGTTGTTCATCAAAGGCGGCATGGGAAAGTTGGGGATGCGCATCTGACCCGCCTCACCCAACATATAAAAGTTGTCGTCCTTTACCGGCACGTTCAATGGCGCGCCTTTGTCTTTCCAATCCGGGATCAGCGCGTCCAAACCTGATGGGTCCAAAACTGCCCCCGATAGGATGTGCGCGCCCACTTCAGAGCCCTTTTCCAACACAACCACGTTCAGGTCAGCGTCCAGTTGTTTCAGACGAATGGCCGCCGACAGGCCAGCCGGGCCTGCTCCAACGATGACCACGTCATATTCCATTGCTTCGCGTTCTATCTCGGCCATATCCGTCTACTCCCTTTATCGCATTGGCCCAAAAAGGCCCCGCGAAAACCTGTTGAGAAATGGCTAGCCCAGCCCAGAGGGCAATGCAATCACGACACCGCGTAAAAACACAAACCGTCACAAAAGCTGATTTAAGTTGTTCATAACTTTGCCAGTGATTGGGAGATGTACTCCCTATTTCGCATTGTCCGGTCTGTCCCCCATAAGGTAACGCGGCCCTGTCCCGCGCGTACCCGCACGATCGGCAGGATTATAGAGCGCACAAGCTTCAAGGCTCAAACACCCGCAACCGATGCAGCCATCCAGCGTGTCCCGCAACCGCTCCATTTGCGCGATCCGCGTATCCAAAGCCACGCGAAAGGTCTGCGCGATGCGGGCCCAATCGGCACGTGACGGCGCTCGATGGCGTGGCAAAGGCTCTAGCTCGGCCTTGATTTGCGGCAACGTAAAGCCAAATTGCTGCGCTGCCATCACAAAGCTAAGACGCCGAATATCACTG
>CAZJAW010000080.1:0-8568 GCA_964544035.1 uncultured Rhodobacterales bacterium | reverse complement strand
GCCCAAAAGTGACGTTGTATTGGCCACAATTTTGGGAATCGCCAAATCAGTTGCGCGGAACACAATCACTGCGGCGATGGACCAGACCAGTGGTTCACGCAGAAGTTTTCGAAACCCTGGGTCACCTGTCATCACGGCAGGCACCACAGTGTATTGAATGAGCGCAATCAAAAAGAAAAACGCAGCCCCAATGGCAAGGCCTGGTTCTCCAAAAGCGAAAAACACCAGTGGCAGCCCTGCGTTGCCGGCGTTGGGGAGTGCAAGCGAAGAGACAAATGTGCGCCAAGGCAAGCGCAACATGAACAAAGCAGCCGACGCTAAAACACCGCCGAAGACGGCCGCCGTCACCGAAATTACGACAATCTTAAGCAGCGCGTCGTCCGGCAAAGCGGTGTTCGTCAATGATGAAAACACCAGACAAGGCGTGCCAATCAGCATTGTCAGACGGCTCAGGCTTTCAGATTGAAAGCCAACCCCACGGCTTTCCAGAAGGTAGCCAATACCGGCAACGATGAAGACTGGTCCGATGATATTTACAATCTCAGTTATCATCTCAAACCACTTGCTTTGCTGTTCTGGCTCTACCTTTGTCGACCCGGCAATACCAAAGGTCAAACGGAGCAAAGTCCGTTGGCCTTCAGATTAGATACTATCGCCCATCACGAAACGTTATTTCGGAGAATTGGAGCCCTGTTCTACCGTTGACGGGTAGGAGAGAAACCAGTGGGAGAGGTTTGCAATCCTGCTTGCTGATCATGGCCGCAAGTTCACGGTCAGCAAGCGTTCCGTCCGGCGTTTGATCTGAGGGAACATGGCATTGCGACGCAGCTTTTTTGAAGTCGATCAAACACATAACTGCTGAGGGCTGGCTGACCATTGCGCTGACACTGTTAGGTGTTTTGGGGACGTTGTTCATGTCATCTTTGGTGGCGGCACCCAAAGTGTTGTTCGGCCGATCTTTGTCCGCAATTCCGCCATCTCTGTTCCCTATGCTTGTGTTGGTCGCGCTGGCGGTGTTGGCCGGTTGGTTGCTATTTTCATTGCGAGGATCGCTTTTTTCGCAAGTTAGCAAAACGTTCGAAGAGGGTGCGATTGGCCGCGTTGTTTCGCTGTTTGCTGTCATGTTGTTCTATGCGCTTTGCATGTCGCCTATCGGCTTTTTCTTGTCCTCAGCTGTTTCGATGGTCGCAGTTGCATGGCTTGCGGGCAATCGCTCAGTTGTTCAGATCGTCGCGGTTTCAATCATCAGCCCCATCGCACTTTACCTTGTTGCGACACGGGGGCTTGCAGTCTCTCTACCCGAGCTAAGCTCGATTGAATTTTTCTACGCCCGGATTTTTGATGTGTTTCAGTCCGGCGCGCCGACAGGCGGTTCTGAATGATTGAGCAGTTCCTTGAAGGCGCCGTGATGGCATTCCGCTTTGATACGATCATGATGATTGCTGTGGGACTGTTTTCCGGCATGTTGGTTGGCGCTTTGCCCGGCTTCACGACGCTGATGGCGATGGCAATCCTGCTGCCATTATCTTTTTTCCTTGATCCTTTGGTGGGTATTCCCTTCCTCTTGGGGATCTACAAAGGAGGGATTTTTGGTGGATCTATTCCGGCCATTCTCGTGTCGATGCCTGGAACAGGTGCGGCAGTCGCGACCTCTATTGATGGCTATAAGCTGACCCAAAAGGGCGAAAGCCGCAAAGCTTTGGACATGGCGCTGTTTTCATCCGTTATCGGTGACACGTTCAGCGACATTTTCACGATTTTTATGATTTTCCCGATTGCGCTTTTGGTCATGCAATTTGGCCCGCCAGAGCTATTCGCCGTTCTTTTGATGAGCCTTGTGATCATTGTCGCCACCTCTGGCAGCAACCCGGTGAAAGGGTTGGTTATGATGCTGTTCGGGCTTTGGTTGGCGCAGATTGGTACCGATCCAATTGGCGGCGTCGAGCGGTTCACGTTCGGGTCGTTTGAGCTGAAATCTGGCATACCTCTTTTGCCGATGCTGATCGGGGTCTTTGCTCTGCCCGAACTTGTTTATGCGGTCATGCGCAATGAGAAAGTTGGTTCGTTTGCAAAACTGATTGGGGAACGTTTGACCAAGGCAGAGTTCAAACGCTGTCTTCCGACTATTCGCCGCTCTACCATTATTGGCACATCCATCGGCATCGTGCCGGGCTTAGGGCAGGTGGTTGCCGCGATGATGGGCTATTCGGCAGCCAAGAACGCGTCCAGCCATCCCGAAACCTTTGGTGAGGGCGAAGTCGAAGGCGTTGCGGCGGCTGAGGCTGCTAACAATGCCGTGAACGGTCCAACACTGGTACCGCTTTTGACACTTGGCATTCCGGGCGTCAATGTCACAGCAATTTTGCTGGGTGCATTTGTAGCGCAAGGTTTGCGTCCGGCCCGCAATTGTTCGAAGAACAAGGATCAATTGTCTTCGCCATATTGGTGGCCATGGTGCTGGCGAACCTGATGTTCATCGTCATCGGATATCTTTCAATTCCGTTTTTTGCGCGCATCGTGACTATCAAGACCGGGCTTTTGGTTCCGATCGTGATCATGTTTGCTTTTGCTGGCGCATATGTGTTCCGCTCTGACACGACGGACATTTTGATGCTGGTGGCCTTTGGTCTGTTTGGCTTGCTTGCGCGGGCTGGGAAATTCGATGTGATGCCTATGGTCATGGGCTTCATCCTTGGTGGGCCACTTGAATATTCTTTTGGCCAGACCGTCGCCATGACCGGCAATTCCCCTTGGGAATTCTTCTTTACGGAGCGGCTGGGGATGGTCGCCGTTTTGATCGCAACGCCCATTATTGGCTATGCTCTATGGAAAAGAATGCAAACCGCCACGTCTTAAGAAGAGCGGGAGATAAACCGAACCAACTTAGGAGGAAGATATGTTTCTGAAGACACTTAAGAAAACGATGGGGGCGGCGCTTGTCGCGACCCTCGGTTTGGGAACCGCTGCTGTTGCGGAATACCCGGAAAAGCCGATCACGTTAGTCATCCCGTTTGGTCCGGGTGGATCGCATGACTTGAATGCTCGGGTCATTACGTCGACCATTCCGACCTACCTGAACCAGGCGATGATTGTGCGCCTAAGCCCGGGTGCTGGTGGTCAAAAAGGTACGCAAGAAGTCGCAGATGCAGCGGCTGATGGCTACACATTGCTGTTTGCACACAACTACACAGACATGCTGCAACAGCACGTTGAAAACCTACCATACAACCCGATGGAGGACTTTGTTCCGATTGCCCGTGTGAACTATGCGCCTATTGCAGTCGTCGTTCCCGGAGACAGTAAATACAAGACATTTGCTGAACTGGTTGACGCTGCGAAAACGAACCCCGGTGCAATCAATCTTGCACACTCAGGCAACTGGGGCGCGCTGTTTGTTCCGGCGGCGCAGGTCATGAAAGAGACTGGCGCTGTATTTAACCTCGTGCCTTACAAAGGTGGTGGGCCGGCGATGCAGGCTTTGCTATCTGGCGATGCCGATGTGACCATGGGGTTCCCTTCAGTGCTTGGGCCACTTGTTGAGTCTGGAAAAGTGCGCGTGCTTGCCACTGCGGGCCCGGATCGGATCTATGAAGATGTCCCGACATTTGGTGAAACTGGCATTCAGGGCGACATCGGCTTTATGCATCGCGTCGTTTTGGCACCTGCGGGAACACCACCAGAAGTTCTTGAGAAACTTGAAGGAGCCTTTTCCGCCCTACAAGAAGACAGAACCTACACACGCCTGATGGGCCGCTTGGGAGAAAACACAGACCTTTTGCTGGGCGAAGGCTATCAAAAGATACGTGAAGATCAGGCAGGGGCTTACAAGTCCCTCGTCGAATCCATCACGAACTAAACACTGACGTCCGGGGCGCGCATTGCGGCCCGGACATCCACGAAAAGGACATCTCAATGCCAGACAGATTTGGACCACGTGGTGTTCTTGCACTGATGATCCCATTGCAAAATTCCAATATGCAGCCTGAATATGAATCGATGCGCCCCAAGGGGGTTAGCAACCAATGCTATCGGTTCACGCTTGAACAACCCGACCAAGTGCACGCTGCAGTCATTGACGCATTGCCGGGCGCTATGGGCTGCCATCCAGACTTGATCGTCACAGGCAATTCGATGGAGATGCGGTATTGGTCAAAGGACCGACAGATCTGGTATCGAGAACAACACAAGGCCGCCGTTCCAGACGTGCCCGTGATTACCGCAACTGATGCGACCGTCGCAGGTCTCAAGACAGTCGGCGCAAAGAAGATCGCAATGTTGACCCCAATGGTCGAACTGTTCGCAGAAAGTGCACGCGACTATTACAACGCGCTGGGCTTTGAGGTTCTGCGGCACGACTTCTTAAAAGTTGAACGGCCAGAGGATATTATCAACCTTCCCGTCGAAAAGGTGCACGAGGCCTTTGATGGCTTGGACGGTTCGGATGTGGATTGCTTTTTACATGCAGGCGGTGCGTTAGGGATCGTCGACTACTTAGATGGACTGGAAGAAAAACTGGGCCGTCCTGTGATTTCGGTCAATGCCGTCACCTATTGGTACGCGCTACGCAAACTCGGGGTGACCGATGCGTTGGATCGTGGAGGGCGGGTGACCCGAATGGCCTTGCCTGAAGAATTTTCCTGAAAGGAGCAAATTATGGCAGCTGTAAAAGAGAAACCAATTTGGACCTTCCACACACGCGCAAAACAGGAAACCAGCACCAAATCCCATGCGCGGTCCCGAGATGTGGACATGATCATCGATGAACCGATTGAGCGGGGCGGGACCAACGAAGGACCGATGCCCGTCGAAATGGTATTTGCGGGCTTGGCGGGGTGTACGCACGTGATTTCCAACAAGCTGGCCAAGGCCAACGATGTGGTGATCGAGGATATGGAAATCGACATTGTGACCACAATGGACAGTCATGGTACACGCCTGATCAAACCCATCGATGTGCCGTTCCCAAAGGTGGTCATCAACATCACGGCGTCAATGTCTGGGCATCCCGAAAACATAAACGAAATAGTTGAAAACCTTAGCAAGCATTGCGCGGTCGCCATGATGCTGCGTCAATCGGGCAGCGAAGTGATCGAGAATTGGACGATCAACGGTGAGGCTTGGGCCGAGGCGGCCTGAGCCTTGATCTTCAGAGCCGTTTGATGCCGAGGTCATCCGCTAGGCCATCCAATCGCGTCACCAGTGTCGCAGGGATTTCGATCCCGTTTTTCAAATGGTCTGCACTGACAGCGGCAAGTCGTTCGCCGGGTAAGCGGATGCCGTCAACGCCGGGTAGCCGGGCAGAGGATTTCATTTCATCCCATATTCCATCGATTTGCGATTTGAAGGTAGCGGCATCCATGAACGCTTCGATGTCTAAAGCGATCACAAATTGACCGGTATTTGTTGTGGTCTTGGGGTCTGCATTGAAATCAACGACATCCTTACCAAAGGCCGCGCCATTCAAAGTACCAGCCAGCAGACCAAAGATCAGGGACAAGCCATAGCCCTTCGGCCCCCCGATGGGCAACAAAAGCCCTTCGCCTGCGCGTGTTGGGTCGGTCAAAGGGCGACCTTGCTTGTCGATCATCCAACCCTCAGGCATGGTTTCCCCTCGGTCGGCCGCCGTTTTGACTTTGCCGTAGGCAGCGACCGTGGTCGCCATGTCCAGCACGATGTCAGGCTGTTTGTGCGACGGTATGGCGACTGCAATCGGATTGGTCGACAACAGCATGTCGGTCCCGCCCCAGGGTGGCATATGGTTGGCACTGCCAACTGCAACGTAAAGTCCTACCATGTTCGCAGTCAAAGGTATGCGCGCATAAAGAAATGCAGGACCCGCGTGGTTGGAATTTCGCGCGCCCACCCACGCAACTCCGCTAGTTTTTGCCTTTTTGACGGCCAACTCTGCGGCGCGCGACATGACCAAATGGCCCGGCCCGTTGCCGCCATCCAAAAGCGCTGTAGCGGTACGCTCCGAGATCACCTTGATGTCCGGATTGACGTCCATGCCCCCAGCCTTGATGCGCTTGACGTACATCGGCAGGCGAAACACACCGTGCCCGTCTTGCCCGCCAATATCGGCTTCAGCCATCAAGTGGCCCATGCGTGCGGCATGGTGTGCAGGCATGCCACAAGCCTCAAAAGCCGACGCAATGAAGGAACGGAGTTGATCTGCTTTTACATTGCGCGTTTTCATCAAACCAAATCCATTTCCCGTCCCTCAGAAGGAGACCCCATATGAGTACTGATGCCATTGTACACTACAGCTCGATCAAGCCTTTTGCTCGCGGGGACGGCGTTGAAACCCGGCTGATGATTGGACGGGATCGTGTCGACAGCCCGCCGTTTACCACGGGCACTACAGTTTTCCCGGCCGGAATGAAGGCGCCGATACATAGCCACAACTGCGATGAGCAGGTCACGGTGCTGGAAGGCCGCGCCATGGCCGAGGTGTCTGGTGTTCAGACCGAACTGGGACCGATGGACACCAGCTTTATCCCCAAAAATATGCCGCATCGGTTTCTGAATATCGGAGAAGGGCCTTTGAAAATTCTTTGGATTTATGCCTCCGCTGACGTCACGCGTACGTTTACGGAAACTGGCGAGACCGTGCCTCATTTGTCATCCGGCGACAAAGTTTGACCAGCCGCCGCTAGGGAAGCGACAAGCTCGCGCACCCGTGCGGCGTTGTCCTTGGCCAGCGATCCGTCGGCGTTCCATAGCGAGTTTTCAAAACCAATCCGCATCTTGCCGCCCTGTCGTGCCGCTTCCACAAGGCATTCCGTCTCGGCGGGACCAAAAGCACAAATCATCCAGTCAAGTTGCAGGTCTGGGCGCGCATCAATATGCGTTTTGTATCCAGCAAGTTCATTCGGACGCGAGGGTTCTGTTCCGGCGTATGAACCTAACACCAACTGCAACTGGTGACTTGTTCCCGGCACGATACCTTCATCGACATGCGACAGAAACGTGCGCAACTGCTCGGGTGTGTAGACGATATGGTGAATCGTAACACCCGCATCCCGCGCGTCATGATAAAAAGCACGCAGTGTGTCCGGACTTGCCCCGGCCTGCAGTTCGCTCAAAGCAAGAGACACCGACGCAGGCCTTAGTGTTCGGATCATCTGCATTTGCTGTTGTGGGTCAAAGCGGCCCGCGGATTCACTTGTGACTTGCACAAAAAAATCGGGAAGCGCGTCTTTGATGGCGTTCATGATGTCTTGGTATTGGCCGACGTCAAGGCTGTGCAGCCCTTCATGATCACGCACATGCAGGTGAATGCCTTGCGCACCTTCTGCATGACAGGCCTTTGCTGTCGCGACCAATTCAGCAAGCTCGATCGGAAGTCCGGGGTGGTCCGCTTTGGTGCGGCGCGCGCCGTTCGGGGCGACCATCAACTTTGGCAATGGCATGAACGTCAAAGCTCAGAAATCTCCACAGTGCGCCCGTCTTCCGCTGAGCGTGTGATCGCTTCTAGTACTTCGATGTTGTGAACCATCTGATCGGGCGTGAAGGGGTAGGGTGCATCACCTACAATTGCAGTGGCGAAGGCTTCAAGGTTGTGCACAACTGCGTCTTCCCAATCTAGTTGGGTGTGGCGAATTTCTTTGCCGGTTTCTGACACAAGGTAATCAACCTGACCACCGGGGGTGTCGGGGTGGCTTTGATTGCGCGCTTCGATCCATTGCCCGGTGCCAAAAACGTGCATGCGGATGAAATGTGGTGTGTGTAAAACCGCAGACAAAGTTGCGGTCATGCCATCTTCAAACCCCAGTTGGGCCGTGACAACATCACCGGTTTCCCAACCTAGTGATCGGTTGCCTGTCATGGCTTGCACTGTTTTGACCCGCCCGAAAAAGGAAATGAACAGATCGGTCAAATGAATGCCCATGGCGGTCATACCAGCGGCTGGTGAAACAGCTTTCGACGTGCGCCAATCGCCTTTTGGCACTCCAATCAACTTGTCATGGGAAAACGCGGCTTCGGCGTGCATGATCGTTCCAAGTTCACCCGCATCAATGGCTGACTTAAGCGACACCATTGCAGGTTCAAACCGCCTTTCGTGCCCGATCCCAAGCTGTAGCCCTGCCTTTTCGACAGCGGCAACTGAACGGCGTGCGCTGGCCGCTGTCAAACCCAAGGGTTTTTCGCAAAAAACATGCTTGCCTGCCGCCGCGCACGCAACCACTTGTTCTTCGTGTACCGGATTAGGTGTGGTGAGAATGACCGCGTCTACATCATCCCGCGCCAAGGCATCATCAATGTGGTTCAAAGAGTCCAGCCCTTCGGCGCGAATATCTGCATGGACGGACGAAGTAGGCTCGATAACCGCAACCACTTGAATGCCACTATGACCTTTGAGCCGTTTGGCAATATGACGACCCCACCAGCCGAAACCTGCAATGGCAATACGCAACGGTTGGTTGGCCGACTTCCGGGTCAAATCGGTTCTCCGAGGGATTGGAATTGACCTTGGTAAAATACAAGGGGGGTCCCCTCACGTTGACCAATAGCTCGGACGGAACCCACGACGATGTGGTGATCGCCGGAGGGTATCATCTGTTTGAC
>CAZJAW010000079.1:0-8644 GCA_964544035.1 uncultured Rhodobacterales bacterium | reverse complement strand
CACAATCTATTTGCGCGATTACTAAAGCGTCCGGCCTTTAGCTTGAAACACCACGCATCGCCAAAGTCCCGAGAATACGTAGCATGGCAGGGTATTGGCGATTCATGTTTAAGGTCGGGTGGGTGCTCTTCTAACGGTTATTCGCCGGCGAGCGCAGCGTTCAGCGCAGGCACAAAGCGCTGTTCGTAATCAGAGCCAACCAGTGGCCCGATATAACGAAACAGCACCGTCCCGTCACCTGCGATGATGAACGTCTCGGGCGGGGCCGTGACACCCCAATCAATCGCCGAGCGGCCAGCAGGATCAAAGGCCACACCGACAAATGGATTGCCATCCTCATTCAAGTACTGCGTCGCAGGCGATTCCGTATCGCGGAAATTCACCCCAATGATCGGCAGGCCGTCCCCCGCCATCTCCAACAGCTTGGGATGTTCAGCACGGCACGGCGGGCACCACGACGCCCAGAAGTTGACCAATGTGACGTCCCCATTGCCCAACATCTCAGGCGTGACACCGGGAAAGGCGCTTAGCGCCTCTTCTGTCAATTCCGGCGCTGTGCCCCCCACGCGAGTCGAGGGCAACTCGCGCGGGTTGTCACGAAACATGCCGACAGCAGCCAGGGCGACAAAGCCCGCAAATATCCCGATGGGCGCCAGCATAAGTGGCGACACTTTAGCCATTGCGCCCCGCCTTGTCCTCAACCGAGCGCATTTCTGCGCGCACCCGACGACCCCGCATCAGGCTTAATGCGACAATAACCACCAGCAATACAATCGACACCGCATAGGCCGATAGCACCGCATCGGCGTATTTCCCAAGATCAGGCAACTTTATTCTCCCGCATCATCAGCGCGCGCGTCCGGCGCACACGAATTTCCGTGCCCGTGCGATAAAGCACAAGCGCAAAAAACAGTAACACAAAGCCCGCGATAGCGAACAAAAGCGGATGGTAAAAGACATCCGCAACGTTCTCTTCCTTGTCCAGCGACAAAGACGCCCCCTGATGCAGCCCTTGGTTCCAGAAGTTCACGGCATAGCGACTAAGAACAGCAAACACCGTCCCGACAAGGCACAGGATCGACGTTAGATCAGCTGCGGTATCCGGGTCCTCAATCGCCTCCCACAGGGCAACATAACCAAGGTAAAACAAAAACAAGATCAGGAAGGACGTCAGGCGTGGATCCCATGCCCACCATGTCCCCCACATCGGTTGACCCCAAATCGCCCCGGTAAACAGTGTGATCAAGGTCATGACCACACCCACAGGGGCCGCAGCGCGTGCAGCCAGTGCCGACACGTGGTGACGTCGAATAATCCAAATCAACGAGGCGACAAGCATCATGAACCACGCATTGATCGCCATCAGCGCTGCCGGCACGTGAAGGTAAATGATCTTAACAGTTGATCCCTGTCGGAAATCATCCGGCGTGAAAAAGAAACCCCAGATCAGCCCAATCGCAAGACAGGCAGCCGCAAGCCCCCACAGCCACGGCAAAATCCGTTCGCTGAGGGCCAAGAACTTGACCGGATTGGCGTATTCCCAAAGTGACATGAAACCTCCCTAATTCCTCGTGCTGACCTTCTCAATCCAATTGTGCGTTACCGCAAATTTACACGCAGCACAGCCCCTGCGGCAAATGGCATCAAAGCCAGCACAGCCATCGTAATTCCGGCCAAAAGCAGCAAAGGTGTTGCTGTCTCCAGCCCTTGCGCGCCGCGCCGTGCGGCCTCCGCGCCAAAGATCAGTGTCGGTACATAGAGTGGCAGAACCAGCAACGACATCAGCAACCCGCCTCGCTTGATCCCAACGGTCAATGCCGCACCAAAAGCCCCGATCATCGACAAAGCAGGCGTGCCAAGTGCAAGGCTGACCACCAGAACGCCGTACCCGCCCGGCGCCAGGTTCAACAACACCCCAAGCACGGGCGCCGCCAACACCAGCGGCAACCCCGTCGTCACCCAATGCGCGCCCGCTTTAACGGCGATGACACCCTCAAGCGGCAAAGGCGACGTCGCAAGTAAATCCAGCGCCCCGTCTTCCCAATCGACGGCCAACAAACGATCCAGTGACAACAAGCACGCCAGCAACGCACCCAGCCACAACACCCCCGGCGCAATGCGCGCCAAAAGCTCAGACTCAGGCCCCACGCTGAAAGGCACCAACACGACAACAATCAAAAAAAACGCCAAGCCGAGGCCAAAACCGCCCCCCGCACGCAAAGCCAGCGCAAGATCACGAAAGAACAGCGCACTCACAAAAACACCTCATCCGAAGACGCCACCGCATCCGCGCGAGCGCGAAAAGGAGCAACATCCAGCACATCCGCCTCGATCCCCAGATCGATGTGCGTGGCCATCAACGCCAAACCACCACCCGCCAAATGCGCCCGCACAGCATCCGCAAACAACGCAACAGATGCAGTATCCAATGACACCGTCGGCTCATCTAAAATCCACAAAGGCCGCCCCGTCACCACCAAACGCGCCAAACCCAATCGCCGCTTCTGACCCGCCGATAAAGTGCCCGCAGCGCGGCCCTCAAGCCCATCAAGGTTAAAGGCATGCACTGCACCAGCGATGTCGCTTTGACCAAAAACCGCCGCCCAAAACTGCAGGTTCTCGGAAACCGTCAACGCTGCCTTCAACCCATCCGCGTGGGCCGCATAGGCAACTTGATCCTCAGCACCCACAACTGTCCCCGCCATAGGCTCCTGCAAGCCAGCAACCGTGCGCAAAAGCGTTGTTTTCCCTGCCCCATTCGGCCCGCGCAGCACAAGTGCGCGCCCGGCAGACAGCACAAACGAGATCCCCGCCAACACCGGCACACCGCCACGCCCCACGGCCAAATCAGAGACAGTCAATTCCATGACACATCGCTACCTGATCGCAGGCAAACACAAAAGCCCACGATCCACCTTCATCTTGCCAAATAAACTCCGGGGGACGGCCAAAGGCCGGGGGGCTGGCCCCCTCTTGCCCGATCAAACAGGCAACATCGCCAATGCAACACGCCGCCCCTCGCTCAACAGCACATTATATGTGCGCGCCGCCGACGGCGATGACATCACCTCAACACCGATACCCGATGCCTCCAATTGATCCCGCAGATCAGCGGGCAAATGCGCAATCTCTGCGCCCGTGCCGACAAACAAGACGTCCACAACACCCTTTAGCGCCAACAACGTGTCGTCATCTTCATACCCACCCCAAGGTCCCGTGCCTGCGGGACCCGTCAGCACGCCTCCTTGAAACACTTCACCGCCGATGCGGAAAAAGCCGGGGCCATAACCTTCGATCGGCTTGGCATCGGTAAAAGTGATCTCATTCAAACGCATCGCATCAACTCCAAACAGGCAAACCAACAATAGCCGAGCTCGCAATGACGATATAGGCCACGGCGCGAAAAAGTCGTTCGGCCTTGGGATCAAACAATCGTGCCCCCAAGACATTGGCGCACATATAAAGAGGCACGCACAAAAGCCCCACCGTGATGGCCAGTGCATCCAGCAGACCAAAGCTGACAAACACCGCTGCCATCATCAAATCAATGCCCAGCAGGTACAGCAAGAAATTGGCGCGAATGACAGCAATGGGCAGCGCGCTCGCCATATATAGCATGATAACAGGTGGCCCCGGCACTCCAACAATGCCCCCCAAAAAGCCGCCAAGCGATCCAACACCAACGATTCTAGCCGGGCGCAATGTGCCGACATATCGCCACCCCGTCATCACCAATGCCAACATCACCAGAACAACAACAGACACCGACCAGCCAAAAATAACAGGATCAAGCCGCGACAGCGCCCACAGCCCCAGCGGCAAACCAACAGCCGCCCCCAATAGCAACTTCAATGCCTCACGCGGTGCTCCCGTGCGCCACGCCGCACGCAAGTTGGGCAACGGCCCCCAAAATTCGACCACCGTCAAAAATGCAAGGGCCGCAAACGGATCAAGCACCGAAGACGCCACAGGCATAATGATCAGTGCCGAACCAAAACCGGTAAACCCGCGCACCAACCCTGCGGCTGTGATCGCTCCAATCAACCACCACAGCCCCGGCAAAGCCAAGGCCGCGGTGATCAGTTCAAGCATCTATGTTGGCGTATTGGTTCCCGACGTTCGGATCTGGTTTGTCCCAATTGCGCTTCACGCCCAACCACAACAAAATGGTCGATGCGACAAAAACAGAACTATACGTCCCGACAATCACACCCCAGATCATCGCAAACACAAAGCCCCGGATCACATCGCCACCCAGCACATAAAGCGAAATCAACGCCAGCAATGTGGTTACAGATGTCATCAATGTGCGGCTAAGCGTTTCGTTGATCGACACGTTCAACACCTCAGCCAAGGGGCGTTTCTTGAATTTGCGCAGGTTTTCCCGCACCCGGTCAAAGACAACCACAGTGTCGTTCAACGAATAGCCCACGATGGTCAAAAGTGCCGCGATAATTGCCAGATCGAACTTGATCTGCAGCCAAGAAAACACCCCGATGGTCAGGACCACATCGTGGACAAGGGCCGCAACCGCCCCCATTGCAAACTGCCACTCAAAGCGCAGCCAGATATAGATCAAAACCGCTCCAATCGCCAAAACTACAGCCAAGGCGGCCGTCTTGATCAACTCGCCCGAGACTTTGGGGCCAACAGATTCGACCGCCGGAAAAGGCAGCACCATACCGGGGTCAGCGGCCAGCAGGGCCACCCCTATGGCCTCGATCATCTGGCCTTGCACGGCTTCATCGCCTTCCTGCGCCTCGATCCGGATCTGCGTCACATGCTGATCAGAACGAAAAGCGGGGTCCAACACTTCGGTGATCGAAATATCGCCCAAGCCCAGCGGTGTCATAGCATCGCGGTAAAGCCCAATATCCACCTCTTGCGTGCTTTCGGTACGAATGGTTGTCCCGCCCCGGAAATCGATCCCGAAATTCAGCCCCTGAATGGCGAATGACGCAAAGCCAATCACCATCATCAGCGCCGAAACCCCAAGCCAAACCTTCCAACGGGAAAAGAAATCAAACGATGTATCGTCCCGGATCATTTTCAAACGCATGGGATTATACCTCGATTGTTTTTGGTCGGCGGCGTTCAAACCACATTACCAACAAAAGCCGTGTTACGAAGATCGCTGTGAACACTGACGTCATAATACCAAGACCCAGAGTGATCGCAAAACCACGTACCGGCCCAGACCCCATCGCAAACAGGATAACAGCCGTAATGAACGTGGTGATGTTGGCATCCAGAATGGCGCTCAGCGCCTTTTCATAACCCAGCTCAATCGCCCGCGCAGGACCGCGCGCCGATTTCAACTCTTCTCGAATACGCTCAAAGATCAGCACGTTGGCGTCCACCGCCATACCGACAGTCAGAACGATGCCCGCGATGCCAGGCAATGTCAGCGTACCGCCAATCAGGCTAAGCAAGCCAAAGATCAGCGCAATATTCACAATCAGCGCGATATTGGCGAAGACCCCAAACAGTCCGTAGCTCAGGAACATAAACAACAGCACTGCGCCAAAGGCGACGATGGTTGCAATTTTTCCCGCATCGATGCTGTCCTGACCCAACTCTGGTCCGATTGTGCTTTCTTGCAGAAAAACCAGTTCCGCAGGCAACGCACCCGCACGCAACAGGACGGCCAGATTGGTCGACTCTTCGATGGAGAAATTGCCGCTGATGATGCCTGATCCACCGGGAATGTGGCTTTGGATCACCGGGGCGCTGACAACTTCGCTATCCAACACAATCGCAAAGGGAGACCCGATGTTTTCAGCGGTGTAGTCACCAAACCGCCGCGCACCAGCCGTGTTAAAGCGGAAAGAAACCGCAGGGCCACCGTTTTGATCAAAGCTCGGTTGCGCATCCACAAGGTCTTCGCCTGTTACCACAGGCGCGCTCTCGATCACGTAAAATAGCCCCGGTTCATCAATGGATGGGACCAGTTCGTTGCCGACCCCCGGCACTTGCGAAGAATCGGATGTGCGCGTGACCACAGGGTTAAAGGTCAGCTGCGCCGTTGTACCGATGATTTCTTTCAACTCTGCAGCCGATCCAATGCCGGGCACCTGAATCAAAATCCGATCCGCGCCCTGACGCTGAATGGTCGGCTCGCGCGTGCCCACTTCGTCGATGCGGCGACGCACGATTTCCAGCGATTGCGCCACGGTACGCTCATCACTGGCCAGCTTTTCCGCATCACTCAAGGTAACGGAAACAACGTCCTCGCCCAATGCGCGCACTTCAATGTCATTGGCACCGATGCCCGTTATTGTATGCACAGGCACAGCCAAGGTCCGCACAGCCTGCAACGCACGCTGCATGCCCGCAGGTTCCCCGATACGGACGCGCAATTCATCTTCGGGCGATGGTTGCAAACGGATCGTACCGATCTCGGATCGCAATGGGCGCAGCACGTCACGCACCGCAGGCCACGTGGCCTCCATCCGCGAAGCATAGACGTCCTCTACCTTCACCTCAGCCAGCAAATGCGCACCACCGCGCAAATCCAAACCCAGATTTACAAGGCTCGACGGTAAAAACCCCGGCCACTTTGCCAAATCGGCTTGATTCTCCGGCGTAACTGCACCCAGCTCAATCGCCTGGGCCGCATCATTGTGGCTTTCGACGCGGGAATAGAACCCATTCGGCATCGCCAATAACAACCCAAGCGCACAGGTCGCCCAGATCAAAAAACGTTTCCATCCAGCGATTTGCAGCATTATTTTGCAGGCTCAGTTTTGCTGAGTACAGTCGCGATTGTGGACTGCACAACGCGTACTTTGATGCCCTCGGCCAGCTCAACTTCAAGCTCGTTGTCTTCCTTGACCTTCACGACCTTGCCGATCAACCCGCCCTGAGTGATCACCTGATCGCCACGGCGCAGGGCTGCAACCATGGCCGCATGCTCCTTTACCTTCTTTTGCTGAGGGCGGATCAGCAGAAAATACATGATCCCAAAGATCAAAATCAGGGGGATAAACTGGCCAATGGCTTCCATGGATCGCGTCCTTCGTTGTCTTGTGGCACGCTGTCGCGCCTTCGCAAAGTTTGGCAGAACCTATGGTCGCTCTGGTCCATGCGCAAGGTGCAAAGGGCGCACAACGTACAGCTTATCGCTATGTTGCGACCAAAGGTCTTGGCGCAGACCCACATCCGCCCCAAATCTCACGCATTGTTCAACGGCCATGGCGATGGACGCAGCACCGCGCACCCGTTACGCTGCGACAGATGATCGCCACGATAATCCTCCTGCTGCTGGCCGCCCTGCCCGCCAGCGCCGAAAACCACCGCACCCCACTTCCCCCCCTGACAGAGGCCGAGGCCAGCGCGTTTCCCGCCATCGGGCGCAACGTCCGGCCCGCCGACCCAGACGGCGGATTTTGTTCAGGCACGCTGGTGGCCCCAAATATCGTGCTGACCGCGGCACATTGCGCATCGGGCAAAACCCGCAGGAACGTCGCCAATCAACCGCATTTTCTGGCCGGCGCCTTCAACAGTGAAACCGCCGCCCGCCGCCGCATCGTCCAAAGCCTGCGCCATCCGTCTTATCCTACGGACGGCACCCATTTACCCGACTTTGATGTCGGCCTGTGGATTCTGGACAGCCCCATTACCGACATTGCCCCCATTGAGATTGGCAGGCCCGACACCGATCAGTTTGCGCTTTTGGGCTATCACCACCTGCTACCCTTTCGCCTGTCGGGGCGCACCGACTGCCCCTTGCGGCGCAAAGGGACATCGGGCCTGATCCTTGTGGGCTGCCAAGTCATCTCGGGCAATTCAGGCGGGCCACTTTTGCAAATCGACGCAGGCACAGCCACATTGGTCGCTGTTACCTCGTCCCAAGCAGGGCCCAACGCCATCGCCGTTCCCGTCGGCGCATGGGCACGCCAAATGATCGAGGCGCATAGGTCCGACAAAGACTAGACACCGGAACGAGACACTGGGCGGGCGCGCAAAACCCCCTTTTGATTGGCGCGGTTTCGCGTCAAAGTGGCGGGTATGGAAACGACAATCACCCTCTCCTTCGCCCCGCAAATTGTCTGGGGCACGATCACCCTGCTTGGCGTGATCTTTGCATCATGGCTCATCTACCTGACGATGCCAAAATCGGGCGACGGCTTTGGCGGCCTGCAAAAACTGCAAACCCGACTGGGTATGAAAAACGTCCACACCGTCTGGGTGCTGGTTGCATGTATTCTATGGGGCGGCATCGTTGGCATACTGGCAATTGGCCTGTTCGGCTTGATCTACGAAGTGATCACTGCGTCAAACATCCAAGACACCTACCTTTTCTACGTTCTTCGCATCGCCGGGCTGACAGGCGTGTTGGGTGCAGCCATTGCCCTGCCGCTTTCCGTTGTACGCCTGCGCTTGACGCAAAAACAAACCGACACCGCCATCGAATCCCTGTTCAATGAAAAGATCAACGCGGCCACCCAAGGGCTGTATGCGCGGCGACAAGCAACAATGGCCGTCGCGCCGGGTGGAAGCTATCGATTGCATCAGGACTTCTGGCAAGACGACATTGTCCAACGCAACGCCGCCATTGATCGCCTCGAAGGGTTGGCGCGTGAAAACCGTGAAAACAAAGACGAAACCCCACGTATCGCCCGCCTGCTGTCGGTCTATGTCT
>CAZJAW010000078.1:0-8792 GCA_964544035.1 uncultured Rhodobacterales bacterium | reverse complement strand
GTGCTTTTTCACTGCTGCACGGGTCATATCAAATCGGTCTGATACTTGGGCGATGGTCAACGCGTCAGTGCTGAGCAGGCGCAAGATTTCGCGGCGCGTCGGATCGGCCAAAGCGCGAAAGGCATGTTGGGTTTGATCAGTCATGGCTGCATTGGTAAAAAGTCAAATGCGCCGATCTGATAAAGCATCGTGACACAAGGTGCACTGGACACGCAGGCCGAGACGCGGGGCGGGTGGGCTGGAAAGTGACAATATCCATCGGGCCCGATGAATGTTGGATTGTTCTCATTTAGCGCGACGTGGGCAATCTGTTTCATAATGGGTGTCCATTTATCATGATACCATTTTGTATCATTACATTGTGATACCAAAAGGTATTGCGTCAACCCATTTTTAGAATTACCCAGCCGGGTAGTCTTCGTGCCCTATCTTATTGACCAGGCTCGGAGAATTTGTATTTCTCAAGCTCTTCCGGCAGAAGCACATAAATTTCGTTTGGTGGTGTCGACAGCGCATGCTGCATCACCAACAGGTCGATTCCCATGTCGTTAAGGTAAGTCATGACCTCGGCTTGGCCGCGTTGAATGTCTTCGACGGCAAAGCCTGCGGGCAAGAAAGTGTTTTCGCCAAAATAGTGCTGGTGCACGCCAACAGAGGCGTTGTTGTCAATGTCACGCGTCGCACCTGCAGCCAGCAGGTATGGGCAAGCTGAATAGCAGAATTCACCTGCCAGCATTTGCGTGTCGATCCGTCGCGCGCGAATGTGGCGCCCAAGTTCCAATGCGTCACCGACTGAACCACCCTGTGATTGTAGGATGAGCGTGTTAGGGGCAGGGTCGGCGGCGTCAAGCAAGTCGATCACACGGGGTGCGTCGCCCGCGCGAATGCCACCTTCGAGCCGGTAGGTGGTGCCGCTTTGTTGTGTCAGAACCAAGCGGTCAGGCAGTTCACCGGGATCGCGCGCGGGCTGCACCGTAGGGCGGTCGCGGTCTGGGCGGAAGGTGCGACGCTGATCGCCCGGGCGCACCGGTTCTGTTAGGCGCGGCGCGTTGGGGCCGAAGCTGGGCAGGCGTAGGCCCTGCATGTCGCCAACGACCAGCAACCCACCTAGGGCAAGCTGAAAGATCAAGACGCCGATCAGCACGCGTCCGACTGAGCTGCGTGGTTTCTTAGCCGCGATGATTGCAGGACCGCTCATTCCGCCGCCTGTCGGGGTGACGTCGCGGGCGGTGCCGGCAAAGGACTGCCCGGATTGAGCGGAGCGGCACGATCGTTCAATGTCGTTTCAACGTCTCGCATCGCGGACATCGCTGCGCGCAGTTCGGCGAGCGTGAGCGTGTCTTCAATGGCGGCCCCTTCGCGCCCGCCGCGGATCGCGTTTTGGGTGATGGCGACAATGAAAACCAACACGGCAGGCAAAAGGTCGATGGCAATCGCTCCGGCCCAAGAGGGCACAAAGTTGCGCGCATAAAGGATCACTGCGTCCGCTGAAGAAATCGGCGTATAGGTCACATCTTCAATAGGTTGCAGGGTTTGCACGTCTTGGGCTGCGCGTTCAAGAGTGGTGGCACGTTGGGCCAGCACTTCGAGCACCGAAGAGATCGTCGCGGCCTGATCAACGCGGATTTCCGCCGTGCCGCCATCGAGTTCCGGCAACACCACTGAGGCCGCAAGGTCTTGGGCTGCGCGTTCCACCAGCGGGGCGACAGAAAGTTGGCGTAGCTGCGTGATCAACCCAGCAAGACGCACTGCTTGTTCTGAAAATTCGACGCTACGGGCCTCGACCGGGCCGGGTTCAACCGTCAGTGCGCGCATACGCGACAGGATCGCATTGCCCTCGGCAAAGGAAGACTCAACAAGCGGGGTTTGGGCGCTGATTTGCCCTTCTAGCCCAGATAGTTCAGCCGCCTTCTGGCGCAACACGCGAAAGACTGCTCCGCGCCCAGCAAGGCCCGAAAGAGTGCCCGCGGCTTCTTGTTCGCTTAGGTCTTCGAAACTTTGGCGCACACGGGCCACGTCGCGTTCCAGCGATTGCCCGGTCAGGGCGACTTCGTGCGCGCGTTCAAGACTGGCTTGATAATCTTGCACCGTTTCGGCGAGGTGTTGTTCTACAGCCGCTGATCCAGCTAAAGCGGCGGCATTCAGCCACGATGACATCGCCACAATCGCCAAGGATCCGGCGCACATGGCCATGGTCAGACCAATGCGCGCCCGCGTCGAACGCACCGCAGGAAACAGCCGCATCATATAGGACCAGAACACAAAAATGCCGACTGAGACCGCGACAGAATAGGCAATGGCCGCAAAGACCGACATCGCTCCGTTTTCATCTAGCAGCGATGAAACCCCAAGATAGGTGTAAATCCCCGACGCAGTGGCCAGCACTCCAAGTGCGGTACCAGAGAACGTGTCGAGCCATCCCAGATGCCCTTCAAGCTCGCGCGCGTAGCGCACGCCGCGGGCCTGCGACTGGCTTAGACGGGTATCGTTACTCATGTCTGTCCCCTGTTTGATTAGGAGCAAAGTAAGCACATAAGGGCTGATCGCCAAGGGGAAGGGACGTGGCCTTGCGTTGGTTCGCTTTTTGTTCTTATGTTGTGTGCATGAGACAACCCGCTGATATGACCCACACATCTCCTGTAATGACGGCCGGACAAGAGCTGGCGCGCGGTGTGTCGCGCCATCTGGCGAGCCTTGGCTGGGTCACCGTCGAAGAACTTGTCCCCTCGCGCGGCTTGCGTGTTGATGTCATGGCGCTGGGTCCCAAAGGCGAAATTTGGGTGGTGGAATGCAAGTCGGGTCGCGCCGATTTTATGAGTGATTCCAAGTGGCAAGGCTATCTTGAGTGGTGCGACCGGTTTTTTTGGGCGGTCGATAGCGACTTTCCTGTTGAACTGTTGCCGGACGATACAGGCCTAATCATTGCAGATGCTTATGACGCGGAAATCATCCGTACCGGTCCCGAGGTGCGACTGGCTCCGGCACGGCGCAAAGTGATGGTGCAGACCTTTGCCACCCACGCAGCGCGGCGCCTGCAAGGGTTGCGTGATCCCGGTGCCAGATTGACGTTTTAAGGGTCGATCAAAGACTGATTTAGCGACTTTACACGCGTCCGTGAATGTCCGTGATCGCATAAAGCCGTGATGTGCGGCGTTTCCTTTGTGTCAATTCAGATCAAAGGGATCACATCGAAATGAAACACACGACGAACCACAAGACGTCTTCGACTACATTTAGCGGAGCGTCTGCCTTTGTCCTATCGCTGGGGCTGACTGCCTTTAGCGGCACCCAGGTACAGGCGCAGGACAGTGGGCTTTATGGGTTTGGCTTTGGAGGTTTCGCATTTGATGGCGCGCAAGACAGCGATGGTACAATCGGTGGGACGCGACAAAGCGTGGACACGGATTACGATAATGGATTTCAGTTTGGTATTGGTGTCGGGCGGAGCTTTTCGCGGCTTAGCAGCGACAAAATCGGTGTGCGCGGCGAGATCGAGCTAAGTTACGGAGAGTCGGACGCGGATGCGATCCGGTTTTCGGGCAATGGTCCGGCAGAGGAAACTGGTGTCAGTGGCGGAATCGAAGCCACGACGCTGTTTGCCAATATCTATGCCGATTTCAAAACAGGTAGCGCTGTGACGCCTTTTGTTGGCGCGGGCGTTGGAATTGGGCGGTTTTCACAGGATTTGGTTTACGGCCCCGGAGTACAGGTTAACGAAAGTGACACGGCTCTTGGTCTACAGTTGATCGCCGGCGCGGCCTACGACGTGTCAGATAAGCTGACGCTGACGGCGGATGCACGGTACCGCGAGTTTTACGATATCGAAAGCAACAGATTTGCCCCAACAGGCGCGTCCACCGGTGTGGTAGACGGTGATTTCAGTTCTGTGTCCATCAATTTTGGCGCACGGATCGCGTTCTAAAGGGGCAGCGGGCGCAAAGCAGCCACGTGTCGCCCCCGATTTTGCGTGGGGCTGCGGCGCCTAGCAGGCCATCCGGTTCACCGGGTGGCCTGAATTGTCATTTGAGGGCGGCAGCAGCGCGGGCAGCAGCGCGGATTTCTTCAGCGATTTCTTCCGCCTCATCGGGTTCAAAATCCATAGGAATTTCGACACCTTTCGATTCGATGTAGATGCGCACCATACCTTGATCTGTCGGGCCGATCTGCAAGTTGGCTTCGATGTCGCGTTCGCTGTTGATACCCATGATCGCCTCTTGGTTTGACGTTGAGGTCTGCTAGCCCGTGCAGTCTTGAAACACAAGATAACCGGGCGCAGAATGCACATGGATGAAGTGCGTCTACGTCTCTTTGATCGCTCTGACGCAGATTGATCAACCGAACGCCATGTCACGCTTTGCGGTGCATCAGAAGGGTTTGACGCCACCTTTGGGCCATTGGTCACCACATTCCGATGATCTATTGCGCAAGCCATGACCCGGCTCGCGAAAGGCGCTGGATTGCCGAAACTGCGGGGTGGCGATACCTTAGGGTTGGGTGAGGTATGACAAAGTCCCGTCCTGTTCACAGCTTCGGACAGGATCTGGTGGAACAAACGTGGGTTTATCGCTTTTGACGGTCTTGCATTCGCTGAACCTCGCGGGTATTTGGGCGGCAGTGCCGGGGTAGCTCAATTGGTTAGAGCGCGTGGTTGTGGTCCACGAGGCAGTTGGTTCGAAACCATCCCCCGGTACCACCTTGCGTCAGAGTGGCGCTGCACTCCTGCATCTATTCTAGTGTAATCGTTTGGCGCAGCGTGCCGGTCACCTGATCAAAGATCAGGATTTCATCCTTGTCCGTGACCACGCCAAACCAGTCTGACCCGACGGTAAAGGCCGTCGCCGTTGTTCCATCCGGCAGCGTGACTTGTTCAGGTAAGGGCAGGGGGGCAGGTGCTGCATTCAGGCGGATGACAAGCAGTGACACCACGGTTACAACGCCCGCAATCATGATAACGGTCAGCACCGTCACCAGTCGGCGCAGGAACCGCAGGTTTGTCGGTTCTAAAGGGGTTTCTATGTCGTCCAACCGCATATCCTTTGTCTTGGGCGAAACTCCGCCCGCGCGTCTTGATAAGGCGATTGCGCGCGACGTGCCAGAGGAGGCTGCACTGTCTCGCACGCGGCTGGCGCGTTTGATGGCCCAAGGGGCCGTGTCTGTGGACGGTGTCGTCGTGTACGACCCAAAAGCACGCGCAGCTGGCGGCGCAGTGATCGAGGTGACGGTCGAGGCGGCACAAGAAAGCCACATCTTGCCCGAAGCGATCGCCTTGGATGTAGTGTTTGAAGATTCGCACCTGATTGTCGTCAATAAACCCGCAGGCATGGTCGTGCACCCTGCACCGGGAACGCCCTCGGGCACGTTGGTTAATGCGCTGATGCATCATTGCGGAGACGATCTGTCCGGTGTCGGCGGAATGAAACGTCCCGGCATTGTGCACCGCATTGATAAGGATACCAGTGGGCTATTGGTTGTGGCCAAAAGTGATGCAGCGCATCACGGGTTGGCCGCCCAATTCGCAGCCCACACAGTTGAGCGGTATTATCGCGCGTTGGTCTACGGAGTGCCCGATGCCAACGATCCGCGATTGCGCGGTATCAAGGGTACCAGTTTTGAGCCGGGCAATGTGTTGAAGTTGACCACGCAATTGGCCCGCCACAAAACCGATCGCCAGCGTCAGGCCGTGTTGTTTCACGGAGGGCGGCATGCGGTGACGCGCGCGCGCTTGGTTGAGCGTTACGGCACACCCGAGGTTTTGGCACAGATTGAATGCTGGCTTGAGACCGGGCGCACCCATCAAATCCGTGTACACATGGCCCATGCAGGGCATGGATTGATCGGTGATCCTGTCTATGGGGGGCGGCGCAAGCTGGCTAAAGGTGCGCTAAGTGATGCGGCCATCGACGCGATTGCGACTTTTGGACGGCAAGCACTGCACGCAGCCGTTTTGGGGTTTGAACATCCCGTCACCGGCAAAAACATCCGATTTGAAGCGCCTTTGGCACCTGATTTTCAGAAGTTGCTGGATAGGCTTTCCTAAACACTGGTCGCTTGGATTGTAACAATTCAGCGTTTGGAACCGTTTGATCCATAACCTTTTGCTAAAAATTAACTTGTTTTTGCAATGAAGCGCACATGCGCGTGAAAATTGAGCAAAAACCCAGACTTTGCGCGGAAAATGGATCAAGATTGGAATACGCACCACATGCCCTTGCGAGGGAGAGGTGGAGTACCCATATAGATGTTAAGCCTCTAAACATGAAACAACCTAGAGGCACTTACGGAGGGACGACATGGCCAATTACGCAAATCTGCCCGCACCAACCCCTGAAGGGGGTTTGAACCGCTATATGCAGGAAATCCGCAAGTTTCCTTTGCTGGAGCCCGAGCAAGAATACATGCTTGCCAAAGCGTGGGTCGAAAAGGAAGACACAAGTGCAGCGCATCAGATGGTGACGAGCCACCTGCGCCTCGCGGCCAAGATTGCCATGGGTTACCGCGGCTACGGATTGCCGCAAGCCGAAGTCATTTCCGAGGCCAATGTCGGCTTGATGCAAGCGGTCAAACGTTTTGATCCCGAAAAAGGTTTTCGTCTGGCCACCTATGCGATGTGGTGGATTCGTGCGTCGATCCAAGAATATATCCTGCGCTCTTGGTCCTTGGTTAAATTGGGGACGACGTCGGCGCAGAAAAAACTGTTCTTCAACCTGCGCAAAGCCAAAAACAAGATTGGCGCGCTGGAAGATGGCGATTTGCGCCCTGAAAACGTTGCCCGGATTGCGAACGACCTGAACGTGACTGAGGCTGAAGTGATCAGCATGAACCGCCGCTTGTCGGGGGGGGATGCGTCGCTGAACGCTACTGTCGGTTCCGAAGGCGAAGGCACAATGCAATGGCAGGACTGGCTTGAGGATGAAAGCGCAGATCAGGCTGGCGATTATGAGGCGCGCGATGAATTAGAAGTGCGCCGCGAAATGCTGGCCGAAGCCCTTGAAGTGCTGAACGATCGGGAAAAGGACATCCTGACCCAGCGCCGTTTGGCGGAAAAGGTGATCACTTTGGAAGACCTTTCAGAACAATATGGCGTCAGCCGCGAACGCATTCGTCAGATCGAAGTCCGCGCCTTTGAAAAACTGCAAAAGAAGATGCGCGAAATTGCCAAAGACAAAGGGTTGATGGCACCTGCGTGATCTAAAGACCAATAATCTGTTTGGAAGGCCCTGCCGGATGGCGGGGCCTTTTTGCGTTTGGCTTTGGTAAGTTGTGGCGCGGGCTTGTTGACGCATCTGTACCGGTTAAGGTGGTGGGCGCATTCAAAGGAGTAGGTCATGGCATATCCGATCAAGTGGGGCATTCTGGGCGCGGCCAAATTCGCGCGCCAACATATGGCCCCGGCCATCCATGCGGCAAATGGGGCGCAGCTTGTGGCACTTGCGACCTCTGACCCGATCAAAGCAGAAGGTTTTTCAGCGTTTTGCCCAGACCTGCGGGTGCATCACAGCTATGATGATCTTTTGGCTGATCCGGAGATCGACGCAGTTTACATTCCCTTGCCGAACCATCTGCACGTGGAATGGTCGTTGAAAGCCTTGGCCGCGGGCAAACATGTATTGTGCGAAAAGCCGATGGCGATGGCGGCGGGTGAATATGACGCCCTGATCGCGGCACGCGATGCCTCGGGCTGTTTTGCGACAGAGGCCTATATGATTGTGCACCATCCGCGGTGGCAGCGTGCTCGTCAGCTATTTCGCGAAGGGCAGATTGGGCGATTGATCCATGTGGAAGGGCTATTTGGCTACGATAATTCCTCGGACCTTGGTAATGTACGCAACAAGCCTGACACGGGCGGCGGCGGCATTCCTGACATTGGCGTTTACACCTATGGCGCGACCCGGTGGTTAAGTGGTGCCGAACCTGTCGAGATTACCCACGCGGATGTGGATTTTGAAAACGGCGTAGATGTGCTGGCGCGCGTGTCGGCGCGATTTGCAGATTTTTCGGCCCACTGGGTCAACTCGATGCGGATGCACCCCTGCCAAGATATGACGTTTGTTGGAAGCGAAGGCATGATCAGGCTAACAGCCCCCTTTAATCCGGGTGTGTTTGGCACTGCGCGGGTCGAATTGCACAAGGGCAGCACAATCACCGAGGAACGCTTTCCCGGCGCGAACCACTATCGACTTCAGGTCGAAGCGTTCAGTGCCCATCTGCGTGATGGGGCGGGATATCCGTGGCAGCTTGAGGATGCGCGTGGCACGCAAGCGCTGATTGACGCGGTCTTTGCCAAGGCGGCAGGTTAGAATTATTGCGCCCGCGTTGCTTGCCCAGCCAGAAGCCTGCATGGCAAGCGGGTAACACGAGGTGGTGAGACCTGATTGGGATTTGACAGTAGGTGTTGCGCGCTGGGCGCAGTGATTAGCTGATCGTGCCAAGACTAAAATGCATGCCGACCTACGCGGCGATCTGGGGACCAAATGAGACCTCAATCCGTGACTTTGGCTAGCTGGACTGCGCCGCACAGATCGACCAATCAATCCGGGTAATCTGCGGTTCGGGCGTGCTGGTTGGTTCGGTTCCGCGCAAACGCAGGATCAATTCAGCAGCCTCAAGGCCAATGCGACGCGGCTGTGGGTCGATCGTGGTGAGGGTCGGGTGCGAGACTGCAGAAATCTCATATGCGCCGAAACCTGCGATGCTCATGTCGCCGGGTACGCACACGCCGCGCCGCTGACATTCCGACAGCGCGCCAAAGGCTACTGGATCAGCAACCCCAATCACCGCTTGGGTGTCAGGCA
>CAZJAW010000077.1:0-8803 GCA_964544035.1 uncultured Rhodobacterales bacterium | reverse complement strand
AACTAAAGTCGAACTCAGTGTGCTTGCCAACTACGCGCCGGCCAGCACAGAAGAATTTAAAAAAGCGTCGCTAATCGAAAGGACACGCGATGGTCTTATGTCAGCCTCTATGACGACCCTGCACAAGGCCAAGGACAGCGTGGATGCTGTACCAAACATGGTTGGCGCGCTGAAAGACGGAGTGACCGACTCTCTTGAACGCGCCAATGCTGTGCCGCTGCTCGTTTCCAATTTGCAGCGGACCTTGGCCGGAATGCTGTCCGACAATGTGACCAAACCGATTGAGATGCGACTGCAGGCAAGCGGCAAGGCGCTCACTCATGGAGTGGGTACTGGCGTGGGGCTAGGAGCGATGGCAGTTGTTTTGTTTCCACCGTTGGTGCCAGTCAGCGCCGGGGCAGGAATCCTTATGGCGCTACGTTCTTGGCGAAAAGAAATGCAAAAAGCACAAACTCTTAATGAAGAGCAGCGACAGCAACGAATCGCAGAGCTGCAAAAAGAAAGGGATGTAGCGTTACTTCAACTGACAAACGGAGCGTCATCGGTTCAGATGGAAACCGAAGAACTGAGTCTGACGTTGAATGCAGAGACAGGCGAAGCTGACGCAGTTATTTTAAAGGGAGAGCACACAGGACGAACGTGGTCTGACCTAACCACAGCTGAAAAAGCCGAAACTGTTTCGCTTTTTGCTCATGGTGCCGAAGCTATTCTAAGCATTCTGGAATTCGGGCGCGAAAACCTCTGACTTGTCGGGATGAAAGTTGGCATTCGTGCATCCAGCAGCATCGGTTAGGGTGTTGATGTAATGGTCAAAGCCATCCGACGTTCGACGGTAACAAACGCTATTTCTAGCACAGCCATCGGTTTTCCAGCCTTTAGTGTACCGGGCCAATAACAGGCGTATCTTATCGAACGGATTCTGGGCTTTGCAAAAGAGCTTTGCAGCTTAGCTCTAAATCTCGATCACCGTTGATCCGGTGGTCTTGCGTGCTTCAAGTGCCCGGTGGGCGTCAGCCACGTCGTCCAACTTAAAGCGCTGATCAATGCGCAAGGTCACGTCGCCGGACGTCACTTTGGCAAACAGGCGCCCTGCCATGGAGCGCAGGGTCTCTGGGTCTGCAATATGCGTGAACAGCGTGGGGCGCGTGATCTTGAGCGAGCCTTTCTGCCCCAACACACCGATGTTGAAGGGAGGCACTGGACCTGACGCGTTTCCGAAAGACATGAGCATACCAAATGGTTTCAGGCAGTCGAGAGAACCTTCAAACGTGTCTTTCCCGACCCCGTCCATGACAGCATCAACGCCTTTGCCATGTGTGAGTTCTCGAACCTTCGGCACAAAATCCCCGGCCTTGTAATCGATGCAGTGCGCGGCACCGTGATCCAACGCCAACTTGCACTTCTGTGCACCGCCCGCCGTCCCGATCAGCGTAATCCCTTCCGAACGCGCCCATTGGCACGCAATCAATCCGACACCACCCGCAGCCGCTTGAAACAAGACAGTGTCCCCAGCCACCAAAGGTGTCGTGCGGTGAAACAGGTATTCTGTCGTCAGCCCCTTTAGCATCATCGCCGCCGCCACATCGAATGGCACTGCATCAGGCAACTTGACCACATGCGCCGCAGGCATCACCCGCGCCTCACTGTAGGCCCCCGGTGGGTTGGCGGCATAGGCAGCACGGTCGCCTTCTGCTAAATGGGTCACTCCCTCACCCACAGCCTCAACGATACCAGCGGCTTCCATACCCAGTGCTTGGGGCATCTCCATCGGATATAGGCCCGTGCGTTGATAGACGTCGATGAAGTTCAACCCGATGGCCTTGTGGGCGATCCTAATTTCACCCGGCTCGGGCGCACCCACGTCACGGTCTACTATGCGAAATTGCTCTGGCCCACCTGTGGCCTCGATGATTGCCGTCTTTGCCATGTGGTGTCCCTTTGCTTTCGTGTTTCGTAAGTTCCGCAGGCGGCGGAGGCTGCCCCCTTAACCGCCTGCCACTTCCAGCACGATCTTACCAATGTGGTCGCCGCTTTCCATGCGTGCATGTGCGTCTGACGCTTTGTCGAGCGGAAACTCAGAGTCCATGACAGGTCCTATCCGACCCGTCGTCAGCAATGGCCACACGGCTTCTGATAAATCTTGCGCAATGCGCGCCTTGGCCAAATCGCTTTGCGGTCGCAATGTGCTGCCTGTCATCGTCAAACGGCGCGTCATCACTTGCATCATGTTTATCTCAACCTTCGGACCCTGCAGAAACGCAATCTGCACCAATCGCCCATCATCAGCCAAAGCATTCAGGTTGCGCTGGATGTAGGATCCCCCAACCATGTCCAGGATCAAATCCGCGCCGCCCTGTTTCTTCATCACCTCGACAAAATTCGCGTCGCGATAGTTGATGGCGACCTCAGCGCCCAGATCACGACAGGCCTGACATTTCTCTTCTGACCCGGCGGTCACAAATACACGTGCGCCAAAGTGGTGCGCGAGCTGGATGGCCGTCGTTCCAATGCCGCTGGACCCACCATGGATCAATACCCGCTCACCGCCTTTCAGCCCCCCGCGCACAAAAACATTCGACCACACGGTAAAAAACGTCTCGGGCAAGCAGGCCGCTTGTTTCAGACCCATACCTTGCGGTACCGGCAGGCAATGCACGGCAGGTGTAGCGACGTATTCGGCGTACCCTCCACCGGGCAGCAAAGCGCAGACTTGATCGCCAACGTTCCAACCGCTCACGCCACTTCCCAAAGCCACAATGGTGCCCGACGCCTCCAATCCCGGCAGATCACTGGCAGTGGGTGGCGGATTATAAAGACCTGCGCGCTGCAGCGCATCAGGGCGGTTCACACCAGCCCATGCCACTTCGATAATCACCTGCCCGTGGGCAGGGTCAGGGCACGGACGCGTAGCGGGTTGTAAAACCTCTGGCCCGCCGGGGGTGGAAATTTCGATTGCGCGCATTTCTTTGGTCATATGATCCGCTCCGTTTTGCGCACCGTATCCTTTTTCAGAACCGGAAAGGAAGCCATGAGAGGTCCAGTTGATACGGTGCCGCGAACAGATCTATTGACCGTCAGGGCGCCATATTCCTGGCAAGTCCGGGTTTTGCACACGGGACGGAGCCTTGATTTGCCCAAGCAACCAGTTTGGACCAGCTAACAGGCCGCTCAACACCTTGCTTTCACGCACCTGCGCTTTGACTTTTTCGATCCGCATGACGTCTTCGATCCGGCGCTCCAAAAATGCCCAAGTGGCTTGATTATCCGTGCTATCATCACCCAGCCAATACAAAACCGTAGAGCTATAGACGCCGGCCAGCGTGGCGCGTTTGGTATACCAATTCACATCTTCAGAAGTATCGCCCAAAGCAGTCCAAATCTTGTCCGCTGTGCCCCAGATCGCCTTAGCACCGTCCGCCGCGTGCATCGGCAAAGCAAAAAGTGTTGTACCACGACGCACCGCTTCTTTGTCACTGACCGCTTCAATGCGAAAGCGCACCCCGGCCGCGACCTTATCGCTGAAACGTTCAGGCAGTGAGTCGGACTTCAGTCGGTCCACCATCGCAGCGTCCCCGCGCGCATGATAGGCCAAAGCCAAGGTGACTGCGCCCCGTGGGCACAAAACCTGCAGCATGGTCGGATCGATTTCGGCGTCTTGCGCCGCAGCTTTCAATGTCGTTTCAGACCAACCGTCAAAGGGCACGTGCAACAAAGCCGCGTCAAGTAAACGGTCAAGAATCGGATCAGGTGTGTGTGACATGAAGCAAGGCTAAGACCTGACTGCGCGTGGGGCAAGAGTGCAGCCCGTACCTGCGTCCTCATGCCTCTGATAGGCCTCGCGTATTTAATTCATTTAACCCCTCAGAATTCAGAACACGCGGGACGCTGCCCGCGCTTGAGTGGCGTTCGCGCGCTTATCCGCTTCCTTTGTCGGCGGGTTCGACCCGTGCTTGCCACATTGCAGCCACACCATCCACACAATGATCCGCCACCAATGGCAAAAAAAGGAGATCACAAATGTCTGCTGCCAGCTCATTTGAACGTATGATGCTCGACCTGATCAACGAAGAACGCACCTCCCGCGGGTTCAATCCCTTGACGCTGGAACTTCGTCTAAACGAAGCAAGCGAAGACCACAGTGTCTGGATGGATGAAACACTCAATTTCAGCCACACGGGCGAAGGCGGATCTGATGCCGGTGACCGAATACGCGATACGGGGTTCCAGCTTACCGGAAATTGGACATGGGGCGAAAACATTGCCTTCCAATCCGAACGCGGCGCGGCTGGGATCGCAGATGATGTAGCAGACTTGCACGAAGCTCTGATGAACAGCCCCGGTCACCGTGCCAACATTCTGAACCCATCTTTTGAGTTGATCGGCATTGGCATCGAAGAGGGTGACGGACGGGGTTTTGACGGAGTTTATGTGACGCAGAATTTTGCCCGCACCTCTGCCCCCGTGCAGCTTGATCTGCCTACAACGCAACCCATTGATCCATTCTTGGGTACGGCCGGAAACGACACATTGTCCGGCGATAGTGACAACAACCGCATCAGCGGCAACACTGGCAACGACAGGCTTGCGGGCGGCGCAGGTCACGACAGCTTGCTAGGCGGAGCAGGCAATGATTTCCTTGGCGGTGGGACGGGCCTTGATACGTTGCGAGGTGGAAACGGTCAGGATAGCGTACATGGCGGAGGCGCAAACGATCTTCTTTTTGGTGGCCAAGGCAGCGATCGCTTGCATGGCAATGCCGGGAACGACACCTTGTTCGGTGGTGCTGGCAACGACCAATTGAACGGCAATGGCGGCAACGACCGACTAACCGGCGGGGCTGGGAGTGACACGTTTATTTTCAGCCACGGCCGAGACACAGTGACCGACTTCGACCTAGATCAGGCCGGCGAACGCATCGACCTGCGGCGTGCCGACACGATTGTCGACTTTGCTGATCTCATTGGCGGTGGACACTTGGAACAACAAGGCGCAAACACTGTGATCAACGACCAGCAGGGCACCACCTTGGTCTTGCAAGGCGTATCACTCACCGATTTGGAAGCCAGTGATTTCATTTTCTGAAAGATGATCTTTCACCAGATGCACACGGCATTTGCGGCGCTGGACAGATGAGTAGAGGTTTGTTATAGGGCCAATTCCTGCAAATCCTTGCAACTCGAAACTAGAAAGGTGGTGACAACCACATGCAGGTTAGTGTTCGCGACAACAATGTCGATCAGGCCCTCCGGGCTCTGAAGAAAAAGCTACAGCGCGAAGGCGTGTTCCGTGAAATGAAGCTCAAGCAACATTTCGAGAAACCGTCCGAGAAAAAAGCGCGCGAGAAAGCTGAAGCGATCCGCCGTGCCCGCAAGCTGGCACGCAAAAAAGCGCAACGCGAAGGTATGATGTAAATCATCACCGCGTCGTTTGAACAGTTACAACCCCCGTGGCCTCGCTGCGGGGGTTTGATTTTTTGTTCACTCCAATTCAGATAAAATTGCCGTTAAAAACCTGTCCGCATCTCCATCTGGCAGCACGATGATTTAACAACACGCAATTAATGATGACCTCATAACGAATGTGTCGAGGAACGATCATGAGAAGCGTGCGAAAGCTGTTGCCCAAGGGTGCAAAAAAAACGGTGATCCAACGTTTTGCAGCGCCATTGCTAGTGCTTTGCGTTTTGATAGGCGCAATTCTCTTTGGCGTTGGCATGTTGATCGAACGTTCCATCAACAACATTATCCGGGCGGATGCCGAACACACAGCCGCAGATTGGGCAAAACACTTTGATCGGGTTTTGCCCGATGTCGCGTCTTTGCGTGCAAACGGAGAGCTGACAACCGCTCAGCAGGATGTCGTTGATTCCGCCATTTCCTATTCTGGCGTATACTCATTCTTGGTTTTCGATTTGGACGGCGACCTTGTATATTCGTCCGATTACGGCGTGGCTGATTCAACTGAAGAACGCAGCACTAACCAAGCGGCTCTTAAAGTCGTGACCCAAAACGAACCGCATTTCGATATCGTCCAACGTACACAACACTCCCAAGAAACTAGTGTTTTTGTTCATGCATTTGTGCCCGCCCTGAACGAGGATGGTGAAACTGTCGGCGTGATCAGCCTGTTCCTCGAAAAATCTAGGCATGCCGGCGTGTTCCGCTCCATCATGAACTGGATCGGATTGGCATTGCCGTTGCTCAGCGCGGCATTGTACGCGGTTCCGTCTCTTGCTTTCTTGGCAATGCGAGAAAAAGCACATGCGCGCGCGCGGCGTGCAGCGCGTTTGTCTCGATTTGATCAACTCACAAACACGCTCAATCGGCATTCCATGTCGATGGAAAGCAATGAAATATTCACCAACCGTGCAGTTGGCAGCTGCACTGGTTTGATTTTTTTGGACATCGACAAATTCAAAGCGGTGAACGACGAATTCGGGCATGAGTTTGGGGACGCATTCCTTCGCCATATCGCTTCGATCCTGATGGAGAACGTACGCACGTCTGATCTGGTCGGGCGCATGGGAGGTGACGAATTTGTCGTCACCCTGCCCGAAATTGACCGCGAAACTATCACTGAAATAGGTCAACAAATCCTGATCGCTGCTCGCCAACCTTTTGAGTATAAAGGTACAACCATCAAATCGAGCGTTAGCATGGGTTATATTTTGGCGGATAATACCATGGCTGCCAAGGATGCGCTGCACGCAGCTGACCTTGCTTTATACCATGCAAAATCAACCGGCCGCGATCGCTTCATCGAATATTTCGCCGAGTTGGACACCGCCATGATCCGGCGCCGCGAAGTTGAGGCCCGCATGCGCGAAGCTGTTACAACAAATGAGTTTGAAACTTACTTCCAACCAATCACCAAACCCGTCGACAACACCGTTTTAGGTTTTGAAACACTGCTCCGCCTAAAAGGTCGGGATGAACAGCCGATATCACCTGCAGAGTTTATTCCCATCGCCGAAGAGACGGGCCTAATCCATGACATCGGATGTCTGACGCTTCGCAATGCAATAACGTCTGCAAAAACTTGGCCCGACAATATATTCGTGTCGGTCAACCTTTCACCCGCACAGTTCAATCGCGGCAGCTTGGTGGAATTCGTTTCAAGCGCCCTAGAAGAGTTCGATTTCCCTGCCCATCGGCTTGAGTTTGAGGTGACCGAAGGATTGCTAATGTCAGACGAGCAGTCCATTTCGGATCAACTGGTCGGCTTGAAATCCCTTGGGGTTTCCATCGCAATGGATGACTTTGGGACTGGGTATTCGAGCCTGGGCTATTTGTGGAAATATGACTTCGACAAGCTGAAGATCGACCAAGTTTTCCTTGAAGGACTGGACTTCGATCAGAATCGATACCGTGAAATTATCGAGACCATTGTAATCTTGGGACACAAGATGGGAATGAGCGTCACTGTCGAAGGGGTCGAAAGCCAAGCTCAAGCAGACATTCTGAACACACTCAACTGTGACCACTACCAAGGATTTTTGTTTGGCAGGCCAATGCCGGCCAACGAAACGCTTGCCGCGATCGCCCGACTTGGTGCGGGCAAAGAAAGTCTTGCTGGGTGACGCGCCAACTTTGGTTTAGGGCGGTAATCAAACCTTATCAAAGTTCAAACACCTTCAAAGCAATCAGTCGCCTTGGGCGAAATCGGTTAACGTCGAAAAACGAAGTATCCCAAAAGGAAAAGGGCCGCGCCCCGCCGGACACGACCCCAATCTTGCGTCAGATCACTAGCTTACTTAGCCAATGAATCCCGGATTTGCATCAGGATATCCAATTCGCTTGGACCTGCTTCTTCTTCGACCACTTCTTCTGCTTTCATAGCAGCCTCTTTGATCTTGGCTACGCTACGCACCAACATGAACACCACAAACGCGATGATCAGGAAGTTGATAACGGCCATAATGAACGAGCCATAGGCAAAGATAGCCGCACCAGATTCACGTGCAGCGTCCAGCGATGCGCCCTCGGCAACGTCGCCTGACAGCACAAAATACAGATTGGTAAAGTCGATGCCGCCCATAAACAAACCGATGAACGGATTGATCAAATCGGCCACAAGCGACGAAACAATCGCTGTGAAGGCTGCGCCGATGATGATACCAACGGCCATGTCCATGACATTGCCCTTAGCGATGAAGTCTTTAAATTCGTTTAGCATTTTTCGTCCCTCGTTGGCTAACAGAGCACACAATGATTGATTTTTGTGCACTTACGAACATGTATTAACACAGGTTGACGCGCGTTAAAGGGTATTTTGTCGCCAGTTTTCCCCTATGTATTTGCAAGAATAAAACAGGAGACACCCTTATGGCCGACCTTAGTACCTTCCCAATCACGCGTAAGTGGATACCCCAGAATCCGAACGTATTGCAGTTGTTTTCCTACCCAACACCCAATGGGGTCAAAGTCTCCATCGCGCTCGAAGAAATGAAAATTCCTTACGAAGCGCACCTTGTCACGTTGGCCGATGCCGATGTCAAAAGCCCCGAATTCCTGTCGTTGAACCCCAATAACAAAATCCCAGCGATCATCGATCCAAACGGCCCGGATGGCACTCCGGTCGGTTTATTTGAATCCGGTGCAATCCTAATTTACCTGGCAGAAAAATCTGGCATGCTGATCGGGGACACCGCCAGCGACCGAGCGCACACGATTCAGTGGCTCATGTTCCAAATGGGCGGGCTGGGCCCAATGCTGGGTCAGATGGGATTTTTCGTTAAATTTGCAGGCAGCCAGTGGGAGGACAAACGCCCACAACAACGCTACATTGATGAGGGCAAACGTCT
>CAZJAW010000076.1:0-8822 GCA_964544035.1 uncultured Rhodobacterales bacterium | reverse complement strand
GTACGCACCCGGGCGGGATTCAAGCATATAGGAAAAATCCTCGGCGGCCATGATTGGGGGCGTGTCCATGATGACGTCGCCTGCCACAGCGCGCGCGGCGGCGGCGGCGTACTCAGTCTCAGCGGGGTGGTTAACCGTAACCGGATAGCCAACGATATAGTCCACCTCAGCGCTGCACCCATATG
The DNA here is from genome assembly GCA_964544035.1 of uncultured Rhodobacterales bacterium. Classification (GTDB taxonomy): domain Bacteria; phylum Pseudomonadota; class Alphaproteobacteria; order Rhodobacterales; family Rhodobacteraceae; genus Tateyamaria. Next base: position 8,637 of record CAZJAW010000076.1, on the reverse strand, counting down.
CCTCGGCCGTGGCTTTTGCGATGGCCTCAACCCGAGCTTGCGCCATTTTTTGTACCTCTGGATCCAGCGCGCGCACCGTTCCGGTCATCCGCGTCGTTTGCGGGATCACGTTATGCGTATCCACGTCCGAGTGTAACGCACAGACGGACACCACGACGGATTGAAGCGGATCGACGGTTCGGCTTGCGATACTTTGCAGGCCAAGGATGATATGCGCCGCAGTCACGTTAGGGTCGAGAGATTCGTGTGGCGCTGCTGCATGCCCGCCTTTACCCGTCACCGTGATGTAAAATTCATCCGCAGACGCCAAAAGCGCGCCATGTCGGATCGCAAATTGCCCCGTCGGCAATCCCGGCATGTTGTGTAGGCCATAGACCTCTTGCACGCCAAAACGATCCATGACGCCTTCTTCGACCATAACACGGCCACCCCCGCCCCCCTCTTCGGCGGGTTGGAACAACAGCACGACAGTTCCATCGAAATTGCGTGTCTCTGCCAAATATTGCGCTGCACCCAACAGGATCGACGTATGCCCATCATGGCCACAGGCATGCATGACGCCTTCGTTTTGGGACAAAAACTCAACACCGCTATCTTCAAAAATGGGCAAAGCGTCCATATCTGCGCGCAAAGCGATAACCCGGCCTTTGGTGTCGCTGCGCCCTTTGATAACTGCGACGATGCCCGTTTTGGCCACCCCCGTTACCATTTTGTCCACGCCCATGTCCGTCAGACGTTCGGCCACGAAGGCTGCGGTTTTATGCTCGGCAAACCCAAGTTCGGGATTCGCGTGGATATGATGTCGCCAGCCAGTGATCTCGGCGTGGGTTTCAGCAAGTCGGTTCCTGATTGGCATTCCTGATCCTCTCGAATGTCAGACAGACGGTCCGATGCGCATCGGCGTCCCGTCGCTAAAGCGGCTGTGGCGGAAGCGTGACAAATCATGCCCCACCTCGTCCCCCATGACCAGAGCAGCCAGCACCTTTCCCATACCGGGGCCGATGCCAAAGCCATGCCCACTCATGCCTGTTCCGACGGTAAGACCCGGAAGGTCTGCGATTCGATCCACCACGGGCACAACGTCAGGCATCGTGTCGATCATGCCGGCCCATGCGGATGTTATGCGCACAGGACCGAGTTCAGGGAACAATGCACCAAAGTCGCGCGCCAGATCACGCACCTTGCGCGCATTTGGCTCCGGGTTCAGGATGCGCATCCGCTCAAACGGGCTGATGGACTCTTCGGACCAGTGGCGCGGCGTGCCCCAAGCATCGGGAAACCCAGGAGGCGATTTGGCATGAAGACGGGTGCCAAAGGGGTCTTGGCGCAGTTGCGCCAGATATTTGGGCAACGATCTGAATGCTTCTGGGCCGATGAACAGCTCGCGATGCCCCCCGGCCGCCAACGTATAGCCCCCATCACTGCGCGCGCGAAAAGCGATAGACGGCTCAGCAGCGCCACCAGGATAGACCATCGGCAAAGGTGCAGTCGCAGCCACTGTCGCGCGCACCGAAAGTTGAGGCAGTGCGACCCCGTGGCGACGTAAAAACAGCGCAGACCACGCACCACCTGCAAGTACCACTTCGGCTGCTTTGATGCGGCCTTGTTCGGTGATGACCCCCGCGACCTTCCCGGCAACAAGATCAAGGGCACGCACAGCGCAATTTTCCACCAAAGTGACGCCAGCACGCGCCGCAATGCCCGCAAGCGCGGGCACCGCCACCCAAGGTTCAGCGCGCATGTCGGATGCGGTGTAAAGTGCTCCTTTGTAACTGCGCGACATGCCGGGGATGAGATCGGCTGTTTCCGTCGTGCTGAGCATGCGACTGTCAAGACCATGCGCCTGCGCATGGGGCACCCATGCGGTATATTCCGCCATGTCCTTGTCCGTTTGCGCCAGATACGTAATGCCGCCGGTTTTGAGACCGATGTCGACATTGGTTTGCGTCGCAAGTTCGCGCCAAAGGCGGTTTGCCTCCATCATAATAGGGATTTCGTCCGGGTCGCGGCCCTGTTGGCGTATCCATCCCCAATTGCGCGACGACTGCTCGGCTGCGATGCGCCCCTTTTCAAGCAGCGCGACGCGTTTACCTGCGCGCGCAAGAAACAGGGCCGTGCAAACGCCAATCACACCGCCCCCAATGACAACCACATCCGTTTCACTCGGATGCGGGCCGGGCCAAGCAAGCGGCGTCTGTTCAGAGATCGGGAATGGCGTCATGACAAATCATCCAATATTGCAACCGATTTCCTTCGCTCGTTCGCGTCGGAATACGTTTTAAACCACGCCGCTTTACGCAAGACGCGCCACCAGATCACGCATAAAGGCATGCCCTGCTTCAAACTGTTGTTTCGTGATAAATTCGTTGGGTTGATGCGCCTGCGCGATGTCGCCCGGCCCGCACACCACCGCAGAATAGCCCGCAGCCTGAAACTGCCCAGCTTCAGTGCCATAGCTTACAACGTGGCCTGCATTGTCACCTGTGATGCTGCGCACCAGCGCCTCGGCCGCGCCGTCTTCTTCAGGCTTTAGGGGAGGTACATTGAAACGCGTTTCGATTTCAACGCGAGTGTCGGGATGAATGGCTTGCATGCCTTTTTCGATCTCTGCCACGTGGGCCAGATAATCCTCTTTCAACGCAACAACATCGTCACCGGGCACCGCGCGAAAATCCATTGAAAAGCGGCAGTCCTTGGCTGTGATATTGTGCGCCGTGCCGCCCGCAACCTGCCCCACATGCCATGTGGTAAAGGGTGGGTCGAACATTGCGGCCAAAGTTGACGGGGTTTGCGCCATATTCACCGCATTGCGCTTGTTCGCAAAGTCGATGATCTTTGCCCCTTCCAAAATCGCACTGACCCCGGTGGGCAGCAACGAAGAATGAACCTCAAACCCAATCACATGGGTGTCAAAGCCCTGCCCGCCTTTGTGACCTGTCACCGCTTTCATCATCGATGGCTCGCCGACAATGACCGGACCACCTTTGGGCACCACACCTTGCATCGCCTCGATCATTGGCGGAGCGCCCAAACAGCCAATTTCTTCGTCAAAACTCAGCGCCATTTGAAGTGGTTTGCCGGCGTGATGCGCCTCAACCAGCGCCCAAATAGCAAGCGCGTCAAACCCTTTCATGTCGCAGGTCCCACGGCCAAAATACTTGCCGTCCACTTCGGTCACGACATAGGGGTCCGTGTCCCATGGTTGGCCGTCGACGGGCACCACATCGGTGTGGCCCGATAGTACAACGGCGCCTTCGACCTCTGGTCCAACATGGGCAAACAGCGCCGCCTTGGGCTGGTCGGGATGGTAGTAACGATGTGCTGCTATGCCATGCCCATTCAGATAGTCCTCCACCCAATCGACAAGCGGCAAGTTGGTGTCACGGCTGACGGTGGGAAAGCTGATAAGCTTGGTCATCAACTCCAAAGGTGTCATGCGGGTGGTCATATGGCTTCTCCGAAATATACCAACGTGCAATCCTCGTCTTTGACGTGGAATTCGCGCTGTCCGTAGTCTTGATTAAATGGCGCGCGCACCCGGCCTTCTGACAGTGCGTCAAGTTTAGGTTTCAAGCTTGCATAAAGATCATCGATGCCCTGAACATCAAGGTAGAACGAGTTCTCCCTCTCTGGATGCGACAGATCAACTGTGCCCCAGACCTGTACCAGTCGCAAAGCCACGTTATCGCGGCGCACAAACGCGTAGTCTTCGGCCTGAAAGCCAACGCAAAAGCCTAAGACATCGCAGTAAAAGTCTATCTGCTTTACAAGTGATGTGCAGGGCACAAACGGTGTGATCTGCATCAGACGTCCGCTCACAATCGGTAGCCCCCTGAAACAGTCAGCACTTCGCCTGTGATGAACGACGCCGTGTCGCTCAGAAGAAAACGCACGACACCGGCTATGTCACTCGGTGTGCCCATGCGGCCCAAGGCCGTCATATCAACAAAGGCCTGTTTCAGTGCATCGTCGCGTTCAGAACTGGGAATATCAATTGCGCCGGGTGCGACGGCGTTGATGCGAATGCCTCGTGGGCCCAGTTCCTTGGCTGCTCCCTTGGTCCACAGATCAAGTGCGGCCTTGCTGGCCCCGTACATCACGGCCCCTTTTGGTGGCAAAACCGCGTTAACGGAGGAGATATTGACCAGCGCCGCCCCTTCAGACAGATGCGGCAAGGCAGCCGCCAGCAACCCTTGGGCTGCAAAAAGATTAACGTCGAACATGCGCGCATAGCTGTCGCGGTCATAACTGTCCAATGGCGATGTGGAAATGTCGCCCGCGTTGTGTACGATCCCATCCAGACGGCCAAATCTATCCTGCGCTGCGTGGACCAGACGCGCCGGAGTATCAGGATCGGTCAAATCGCCCTGAACCGTATGCAGATCACCCTCCGGAACCGTAGAGTTATAGTGCAGCGTGATGTCGTGATCGCGTGCCAACTCTGCCACGATGCCCGCACCGATGCCACTTGCGCCCCCGGTCACAAGGATGGATTTGCGGCGCGCGCCTGCGGGCATGGGGTCAATACCCGCTGTCTGTGGTCAGCACAAAGTGCCCCGGCTCGACTTCGTTATAAGCCGACGGCTCGGGTCTATAGCTAATCGGGTGGATCGGTGACGGGATCGGTTTGAAGTTCAAATCCTTCTCGTCTTTGCGCTGACGCGGGTCAGCGATGGGAACCGCCTTCATCAGCGCTTGTGTATAGGGGTGCTGGGGGTTTTCGAACACGCGGGCACGCGGGCCAAGTTCGACAATGCGGCCCAGATACATCACGCCCACATGGTGGCTGACGCGTTCCACCACAGCCATATCGTGGCTGATGAACAAGAAAGACAGACCCAATTCCGCCTGCAATTCCATCATCAAGTTTAACACTTGCGCCTGAACAGACACATCCAACGCCGACACGGCCTCGTCCGCGATGATCAGCTTGGGGTTCAGCGCCAATGCACGTGCAATGGCGACACGCTGACGCTGGCCGCCGGACAATTCGTGTGGGTAACGACGCATAAAACTACGCGGCAGCTCAACGCGGTCAAACAGCATTTCGACGCGTTTGGTGCCCTCGTCGCCCTTGAACATGCCAAAGTTGCGCATCGGTTCGGCGACTTGATCAGCCAATTGCATCTGTGGGTTCAGCGACGCAAATGGGTCCTGAAAGATCATTTGCATATCCAACCGCGCGGTGCGCAGCGCACTCGGGGACAACGCCATGATGTCCGTGTCGCCCAGCATGATGGAGCCCGACTCCGGCTCAACCAGCCGCAAAATCGACCGCCCGGCCGAAGATTTGCCACAGCCCGACTCGCCTACAAGACTAAGAGTTTGGCCCTTATTGATGGTAAAGGACAGGTCTTCGACGGCGTGGACATTGGCGACCAGTCGGCGAAAAAAGCCGCCGCGCACGGGAAAACGCGTGGTCAGGTTGCGCACCGTCAATAGTGGCTCATCGGTGCCGAGGATCGGTTTGATTTCATCCTGCGCGCGGCCCATCAGCTTCATCGGTTCGGGTGCTGCTTTTCCGCGCATCTCGCCCAACTTGGGTACGGCGGCCAGCAACGCCTGCGTGTAGGGATGCTGAGGGTTCTCAAAGATTTCCTCGACAGTGCCTTCTTCGACTTTATTGCCGCGGAACATCACAACGACGCGGTCGGCCATTTGGGCGACCACAGCCATGTCATGGGTGATGAACATCACGGCTGTGCCGGTTTCGCGTTTCAGACGATCCATGAGCGCAAGGATTTCCGCTTGGATGGTCACATCCAAAGCAGTGGTCGGTTCATCCGCGATCAACAAACGCGGCTCGCAGGCCAAGGCCATCGCGATCACAACACGCTGGCGCATACCGCCCGAAAGTTCGTGTGGATACTGTTTCAAACGGCGTTCGGGTTCAGGGATGCGCACCTGTTGCAGCAATTCCAGCGCACGTGCTTCGGCCTGTGCGCGGCTTAGCCCCTTGTGCAGTCGCAGCCCTTCGGTCAACTGACGCCCGACCGTAAAGACAGGGTTCAACGCTGTCATCGGTTCCTGAAAGATCATCCCAATCTCGTTGCCGCGAATGGTTTGCATCAAATTCTGATCGGTTTGCGCCAAGTCGACGGGTTCTGCGTCCTTGCGATTAAAAATGAGGCGCCCATCCGCAATGTCACCGCCGCCGAACTCGACCAGCCGCATCAACGACAGCGAAGACACCGATTTGCCGGATCCCGATTCGCCCACAACACAGACCGTTTCGCCCGCATTAATAGAGAATGAAACGTCCTCGACTCCCAGTACGGGGCCGTCTTTCGTTTGAAACGCAACGCGCAATTTCTGAATGTCAGCTATTGGCTTTTGGCCGGTGTCATCAAGCATGCATACCCTCGCTTATGGTTGTGTCGACCCGTTCTAAAAAGACTGGGCTAAGGTGTAAGCACTGTCAAACGCAACATGGTAAAAATCGCGGTCAGACGACGCGCAACGCTTGCAATTTCCCCAAGTTCTGTTTCGATGCTGTCATGCACTTGGGGGTAAATGGCAAAAATAACGACGGGACATGACGTTACGCGTTGATTGCTGCCTTTTTCCTTCGGAGCAAAAAAAATGCGTCGCGGTCAACGCGACGCGGGACTGACGTGTGGGTGAATCCTACGTGTCCAATATGGAGTAAATTATGACCCTTAAATCTCTTCTTATGGGTGCTGTGGCTTCGACCGCACTTGCGCCGGCAGCATTTGCCGAGCGTGGTTCGGACGGCGAAGTCAACATCATCTACTGGCAAGCCCCTTCGATCCTGAACCCGTATCTGTCGGGCGGAACGAAGGACATTGAATCTGCAAGCCTTGTGATTGAACCTCTTGCACGCTTTGACGAAACCGGTGTGATGGTGCCCTTCCTTGCGGCAGAAATCCCTACAGTGGCCAATGGCGGCGTCAGCGAAGATCTGACCACCATCACGTGGAAAATTGCGGATGGCATGAAGTGGTCCGATGGCTCGCCTGTAACCTCGGCCGATGTCAAATTCACGGCTGACTATTGTATGCACCCCGAAGGCGGTTGCGCACAGGCTGCGTTTTTTGACGGTGTTGAAAACGTCGAAGCGATTGATGCACAGACCGTCAAAGTGACGTTCAACCAACCAAAACCAAACCCATATGGTCCGTTCGTTGGTGGCCAGTCGCCTATTATTCAGGCGGCACAGTTTGCTGATTGCCTTGGTGCCAAAGCGCCCGAGTGTACAGAAGCGAACTTTAATCCTATCGGCACGGGCCCGTTTGTCGTTGACGATTTCCGTCCCAATGACGTGATCCAATATTCCGCCAACCCGAACTATCGCGACCCTGCCAAACCGGCATTTGCCAAAGTGACCTTTAAAGGTGGCGGTGATGCAGCAGCGGCTGGTCGTTCGGTTCTGGAAACCGGTGAATTTGACTATGCGTGGAACCTTCAATTGGCGCCCGACGTCATTTCCCGCATGGAAGAAGCTGGCAAAGGCAAAGCCATTGCAGGCTTTGGCCCGCTGATCGAACGGCTGGAAATGAACCTGACGAACCCGTCACCAGATCTGCCGCCAGAAACACGTGCAACGGTTGCGGAACCTCACCCGTTCTTGTCTGACGTTCGGGTACGCAAAGCACTTTCACTGGCCGTCGACCGCACACTTCTGGTCGAAGTTGGTTATGGTCAAGCCGGTAAAGTGTCCTGCGATCTGGTCCCAGCGCCACCATTGTTCGCCTCTGGCGACTTGCACTGCGTTGAACAAGACCTTGAAGGCGCCAAAGCGCTTCTGGACGAAGCCGGTTGGACAGACAGCGATGGTGACGGTGTACGTGACAAAGACGGCGTGAAGCTGTCGATCCTGTACCAAACATCGACCAACGCTGTGCGTCAGGATTTCCAAGCGCTGATTAAAGCGTGGTGGGAAGAAATTGGTGTAGAAACCGAGCTTCGTAACCTGGATGCGTCCGTGTTCTTTGGTGGTGACCCAGGTTCGGATGACACATTCCAAAAGTTCTATGCAGACGTCGAGATGTACGCCAACACGTTCAACGGCACTGATCCTCAGTCGTATCTGGGCAACTTTCTGTGAGACAAGGCCCCACGGCCAGAAACGCAGTGGCAGGGCGAGAACATTTCGCGCTGATCCCGCGCTGAATACGACGAGATGCATGGACAACTGGCAGCAACTGCCGGTATCGATGCACGTTCAGAACTGGGCCGCGCGATGAATGACATGGCTGTTGAAAACGGCGCCATGATCCCGCTGGTACACCGTGGACGTCTGTCGGCACATGCCAACAGCCTGGGCGGCGTGATCCTGAACGTTTGGGACAGCGAGCTGTGGAACGTGGCCGACTGGCACCGTATCAAGTAATCCAAGCGATTACCTTTTCGGGGCGGCATCGCGCCGCCCCGGTTTTCCGGGGAACCTATTCATGCAAGCGGACGTATACCTGTTGTACCTCGCCACGGTGGCCGTCTTCTTTGCCACCCCACCTGGCACCAGCCAGGTCCTGATGATTTCGAACAGTTTGCGCTTTGGTTTTCGCCGGTCCCTGTTCACTGCAGGCGGTGATCTTTCGGCCAATGTGCTGCAAATGCTTGCAGCTGGTTTCGGCCTGGCCGCCATTATCGCCGGATCTGCGTCGGCGCTAACGG